>JBARAE010000812.1:0-2786 GCA_049791715.1 Micromonospora sp. | reverse complement strand
CGGCACGGGCCAGGGCGCGGGCGACGACGTGCCGGTCGCCGAGGCGCGCGGCGGCGTCCTCGTCGGCCCATCGCTCGACGGCGTTACGCAGCGTCCGGGCGGTGGGCGTCAGCGACGGGTTGGCGGTGGCCGCCAGGTCGATGGCGGTGGTCCACCAGGCGTGCCGGTGGGACAGATGGGAGGCTTCGTGGGCGAGCAGGGCCGAGCGTTCGTCGGCGGCGAGGGCACGGAGCATGCCGCGGGTGATCACGATTCGTCCGGTGGCCTCCGGGGTGGTGAACGCGTCGGGCAGGTCAGTGTCGAGCACCACCAGTGAGCCGGGCTCACCGAGCCGGCCGCAGTCCCGGTGCGCGGCCCGCATGGAGCCGGCCCGCCGGGCGAGGAAGACGGTGGTGTGGGCCGCGGCGGCGGCGAGCGCGAGCAGGGCTCCGGCCGAGATCGGCCACGGCACCGGGGCCTGCGCCCGGAGTACCTGGGCGGACCAGGCGCCGACGGCGGCGATCTCGGTGTCCTGGCCGATCCAGGTGAAGGCGGCGACCGCGGCGGCGAACCAGAGCGCCAGGGTCACGAGGAGCCCGGCCGGTGTCAGGAGTCGCACGGCGAGGGCGGGTCGGAGGGTACGGCCGAGCCAGGGGCCGCAGCAGGCGTAGGCCACGGCGGAGGTCAGCACCACCAGCAGGGAGATGATCACAGCTGGTCCTGGTCGGTCCGGTGAAGCAGGGTGACCAGGAGCGCCTCGTCCTCCGGCGTGAGGGATCCGACGAAGCGGCTCAGGACGGCCGAGCGGTCGCTGTCGTCGTCGAGCAGCCGGCGCATCTGGAACGCGGTCACCTGGGCCCCGTCCCGCACCGCCTGGTAGGCGTAGGCGCGCCCGGCCGGTTGGCGGGTGACCCGCCCCTTGTCGAAGAGCCTGGCCAGCACGGTGGTGACGGTGTTGTACGCGAGGCCGGCGTCGAGGCGTTCCCGGACGGCCGCCGGGGTGAGCGGCGCGTCGGCCGCGGCGAGCGCTGCCAGGATCTCGTGTTCGAGGTCGCCGTGCCGGCGGCGTCTGCTGTCCACCCGTCCCCCAGAAACTACAAATCTTGTAGTAGTACGCTGCTACCTACAAACATTGTAGGTGCGACTCGACGACGGGAAGCGTGATGGACGCCGGACTCTTCGACGAGGTCAACCGGTTCGCGGTGGCCACCCCCTGGCTGCACGCCCTGCTGACCGGGTACGCCGCGTACGGCGTGGTGCTCTTCGCCGCCCTGATGCTCGCCGGCTGGTGGTACGCCCGCCGGACCGGCCGACCCGACCAGGTGGCGGTCGCCCTCCTGGTGCCGGTGGCGACCGCGCTCGCGGTCGCCGTCAACCAGCCCTTCGTCTCCCTGTTCCACGAGGCCCGGCCGTACACCAGCCACCCGGGGATCCTCGTCCTGGCCACCCGCAGCACCGACTTCTCCTTCCCGTCGGACCATTCCGTGATGGCAGGCGCTGCGGCCGTGGCCCTCTGGTTCGTGTCCCGACGGCTCGGCGTGGTCACCACGGTGGCCGCGCTGGTGATGGGCTTCTCCCGGGTGTACATCGCCGCCCACTATCCGCACGACGTTCTCGCCGGCCTGGTCCTCGGCGCGCTGGTGGCGCTCATCGTCGTGCCGCTCGCCCGCCCGGTGGTCACCCGGTTGGTCACAGCGTTGGGGCGTACTCCGTTGCGGCCCCTCCTCACCGCCGAGCCCCCGGTGTCGCCCGGCCCGGTTCCGGCCGGTGCCGGCCCGGGGCGGACTCCACCGGAGGTCAGCGGGCGGTAGGGGCAGGGCACGGGCCGGGCGTGGCAGCCGTCATCCGTCCTGCCCCGCCCCGGACACCCGGCGTGACACCGCCAGCAGGTAGTCCTTGCGGTTGAGCGGGTTGTGGTCCCAGCGCGGCCGGCTGGGGGCGGGACCGCGTACCGGCCGGTAGTGATCGAACTCGGACTCCAGGACGCCCTCACCCCGGGTCAGCCCCGGCAGTCGCTGTTCCAGCGCGTGCACCCGGCCGGCCGGCACATCGCCCTCCACCAGGTACGACGCCCCCTGCACGGTGGCGCTGCGGGGTACCGCGCCGAGCCGGGCCAGCACCGGGAGCACCGTGCCGAAGAGGTCGGCCGGCACCTCCAGCCGGAACCGGTTCATCGGCTCGTGGACCCGGGTGCCGGCCCGGGCGAGCGCGTCCATCAGGACGAGCGGGGTGAGGTTCCGGAAGTCCCCGGCGGTGCTCGACATGCTCTTGTCGAACACGCCGTGGGAGTGACTCTGCCGGGCCCAGTAGCCGCCGTGGGTGAGGGTGACCCGGCAGTCGATGACCTGCCAACCGTGCAGGCCCTGCCGCAGGGTCTCTCGGACGGTCTCCTCGATCGCCTTGAGGAAGGCCAGCGGCATCGAGCCGAGTTCGATGCCGAGCCGGAACTCGATCCCGCTGGCGACCGGCGCCGGCTCGACCCGCAGGCCGACCGTGCCGAGGAACGGGTTCGGCTCCTTGCCGATCCACTCGACGGAGGCCCCGACGCCGACGGGTCGCTCGACGCAGACCGTGATGGTCTCGCGGAAGGTCACCTCGACGCCGTGCTCGTCGGCGAGCGTGGCCTGGATGACCTCCTTCTGCACCTCGCCGTAGAGGGACACGGAGATCTCCTGACGGAGGTCGTCCTGACGGAGGTTGATCAGCGGATCCTGCTCGGCGAGCTGGGCGAGGGCGCCGTGCAGGGCCGCCCGGTCGGCGGCACGGCACGGTACGACCACCGTCTCCAGCGTCGGCGGGGAGAAGTG
>JBARAE010000811.1:0-4043 GCA_049791715.1 Micromonospora sp. | reverse complement strand
GTGGCGCTGCTCTTCGCCCTCGCCGTGGTGACCTTCCTGCACCTCGTGATCGGCGAGATGGCGCCGAAGTCGTGGGCGATCACCGACGCGGAGCGCTCGGCGATGCTGCTGGCGCTGCCGTTCCGGGCCTTCGCCCGGGTCGCCCGGCCGGTCCTGTCCGCGCTGAACGCGCTCGCCAACGGCGTCCTGCGCCTGGTCGGTGTGCAGCAGCAGGACCAGCTCGCGCAGGTGCACGGCCCGGACGAGCTGCGCATCCTGCTGGAGCAGTCCCGCGAGCACGGGCTTCTCGGCGCCGAGCAGCACCAGATGCTGACCAGCATGCTGGGGCTCCAGGGCACCACCGTGGCGCAGGTGATGGAGCCGTTCGACCGGATCGTCACGGTCCGCCGGGACGACACGGCCGAGCGGGTCGAGCACGTCTCCCGGGACAGCGGCCGGTCCCGGCTGGCCGTCCTCGACCTCGGCGGCGAGGTCTGCGGGCTGGTGCACGTCCGGGAGGCGGTTCGGGCGGTCACCACGGGCCGGCCGGCGACCGCCGGTGAGCTGATGAGCCCGGCGTTCACCCTGCCCGGTGAGGCGTCGGTGACCGAGGCGGTGGCCGCCATGCGCGGGCGGCAGGCCCAGCTCGCGCTGGTCCGCAACGGTGGCGGGCCGACCCGCCCGATCGGCTTCGTGGCGCTGGAGGACCTGCTGGAGGAGGTCATCGGCGAGTTCGACGACGAGACCGACCCGGTACCGCGGGGACGCCGCCTGCGCTGACGCTCCCGGGCCGCGGGGTCCCCGGCTGTCGGGCCCGGTGCCGAGGAGTGTCCGGGCGGCCGGTGGGAAAGCGCCCGCGTCGGTGTCGGCGGGGACGGGGGAGCGGGGTGCGGCTGACCGGGGTGTCCGATTCCGGCTGGACCGGGCTGTCGGTCAGCACCACGCTGAGCAACCCGAGCACTCGGCCCGGGCTGCGCCTCCCTGGGCGGGTGACGCTCAGCGCCGGCGGGGAGGACGTACCGGTCCGGCACATCCGGGTCGGCCTGGTGGCCCAGGTCGAACCGGAGGACCCGGATGCGCGGCCTCGCCTGATGCAGTACCACGAGGCGCCCATCGCCGGGCGGTTCGTGGTGCCGGCGGGGCGGCGGAGGGCGGTCGAGTTCGCGTTCCCGCTGCCGTGGGAGACCCCGGTGACGATCTTCGGCGGTGTCCCGCTGATGAGCCTGCGTACCGGCCTGCGGACCGAGGTGTCCGTCGACCCGTACCTGGACCAGGGCGCGATGGTGCCGGTCTTCGTTCACCCGCTCCCCACCCAGCAGCACATCCTGGCCGCGCTGGACACCCTCGGCTTCGTGATGCGTCAGGTGGGCCTGCAGCAGGGCCGGCTGCCCGGGGTGCAGCAGACGCTGCCGTTCCACGAACGGCTCGGCTACTGGGTGGCGCCGCTCTACGCCGGCCCGATCACCGAGGTCGAGGTGATCTTCGTGACGAACGCGGCCGGTCTGGAGGTCCTGCTCTGGATGGACCGGCGGCTCTCCCTGGCGGGGGTGACCCACCAGAGCATCAGCCGGTTCCGGGTCTGGCACGCCGGCGCCGACCGGCGGGACTGGGTGTCCACCGTCGACGGCTGGTTCCGGCACGCGATCAACCGGCACGCGGCGGCCGACGCGCACGCCGACTGGTCGGCCAAGATCGGGGAGTCCGCCCACGTCAGCCGGGCACCGGACGAGCCGGTCGCCCCGGGCTACGGGCTGGGCGGCACGGCCGGCGGTGGCGGCATCGGCGGCGGAGGCGGCGGCGACGGCACCTGACCCCCCACCGCCCGCGCTCCCATCCCTCATCGACGCGAACGGGCGGGGTGAGCCCCTCGCCGGGCGGGTCAGACGGAGGCGGTGGCGAGTTTGATGCTGAAGCCGAGGAAGAGGGCGGCCACCGCGGTCGTTCCCGAGGCCGCGAGGCGCCGGCGGCGGTGGAACTGGGCGGCCAGGAAGGTGCCGGCGAAGATCAGCGCGGTCAGGTAGAGCGCGCTGCTCACCTGGGCGATCAGGCCGAGCAGCAGGAACGACAGCGCCGGCCAGGCGTACCCGGGGTCGACGAACTGGATGAAGAAGGAGATGAAGAACAGGATCGCCTTCGGGTTGAGCAGGCTGATCACCAGGGCCCGGCGGAACGGGCTGCGCACCGCCGCCGGCTCCGCCGCGTCGATCAGGCGCGGCGTCGCCGGGTCGTTGCGGTCGCGCCAGCGCCGCCAGGCCCCGCGCAGCATGGTCAGCCCCACATAGCCGAGGTACGCCGCGCCCGCGTACTTGATCACCAGGAAGAGCGGCGGGTACGCCTTCAGCAGCGACGCCACCCCGGCGGCGGAGAGGAACATCAGCACCGAGTCGCCGACGAACACCCCGCCGGCGGCCCGGTACCCGGTGCCCACCCCGCGCCGGGCGGCGGTGGAGAGCACGAAGAGCGAGTTCGGTCCCGGCAGCAGGATGATCGCCACGGTCCCGAGCACGTACGTCCAGATGTCGGTGATGCCCAGCACGCCGGACATCATGACGCCACGGGTACCGCCGAGCGAAGCCTTTCCCGCAGCGTGACCTGTGCGTTCGGCCACTCGGAGGCGAGCATGGAGTAGAGCGCGGACTCCCGCCAGGTGCCGTCGGCCCGGCGCCGGTTGGACCGCAGGGTCCCCTCCCGGGTTGCGCCGAGCCGCTCGATGGCCCGCTGCGAGCGCTCGTTCAGCGTGCTGGTCTGCCAGGTGACCCGGATCGCGTCCAGCTCCTCGAAGGCCCGGGTGAGCAGCAGCAGCTTCGCCTCGGTGTTGATCCCGGTCCGCCACCACGCCCGGCCGAGCTGGGTGAAGCCGATCTCCACCGACCGCAGGTCCTCGTCCGGCTCGTAGTAGGAGGTGGTGCCCACCACCGCCCCGGTGACCGCACACCGCTGCACCCAGGGCACCCGGACGCCCCGCTGATGGGCGGCCAGCGCGGCGCGGACGTACCCGGCCATCTGGTCCACCGACTGCGGGCGGGGGCTGCCGACGTACCGCCAGACCTCCTCGTCGTCGAGGGCGGCGTACAGCTCCTCGGCGTGGGAGAGGTCCAGCGGCTCCAGCACCACGTGCTCGCCGCGCAGGACGACCGGCTCCAGCCAGGGCGAGCGGGCCGGCCGCAGGTACGCCGGCACCGGCGCGGTCACCCCGGCGTCGGGTTCCGGCACGCTGGTGGTGAGCCGCAGCGGCACCACCCCGGCCCAGTACGGCAGGTCGTAGTCGGCGGGTGCGTCGTTGACCCCGGCGTCGCGCACCCGGACCGACACCTCGCGCAGCGGCAGCGCCAGCACGGACGTCTCGGCCAGCTCGCGGCGGGTCGGCGGCCGGCTGTCCGCGCTGCGCCCGGTGGCCAGCTTCTCCACCAGCGCGGTCAGCACCCTCGCCTTCTCCTGCTCGTCGGTGACCAGGCGGGCCGTGCCGTGGGCCACCACCGAGCGGTAGTTCGCGCTGTGGTGGAACTGCGAGCGACCGAAGACCAGCCCGTCGAGGAAGGTGACCGCGACGGAGACCGGCAGCCCGGCCTCGTCCCGGGCGGCGAGGAGCGGGCGGCTGCCGGTGGAGCCGTGCACGTAGAGCGTGTCGTCGACGCGGACGTGCAGGGTGGGCAGCACGCGCGGCTCACCGTCCACGGTGAACCCCAGCACGCAGTGGTACGCCTCGTCGAGGAGGGCGTGCACCCCGGCCTTGTCGTAGCTCATCCGGTCCCGGTAGCGGGTGGCGGTGGTCCGTTCGGTCCGGGGGTACATGGGACATCCCACTTTCGTTCTAGTACAATCACCAAACTGTGGCAGCACATTATCAGATCGTCGGTTCCTCGTCGGCCGCGATTTCGGCCAGCGTGGAAAGCGGCATCCGCAGCGGTGACCTCGCGCCGGGCGACGCACTGCCGGCCGTCCGGGCCCTGGGCGCCGAGCTGGCCGTCAGCCCCGCCACCGTCGCGAAGGCGTACCAGGAGCTGCGGCAACGCGGCCTCGTCGTCACCGCCGGCCGGCACGGCACGCGGGTCCGACCTCGGCCG
>JBARAE010000810.1:0-10383 GCA_049791715.1 Micromonospora sp. | reverse complement strand
GGCCCAGGGGGCGCCGACGCGGGGGGAACGGTGGGGGGCGCCTCCGCCGGAGGCGGGGCGTAGGGCGACGGCGCGGAGGGCGCTCCGAAGCCGGGCGGACCCGAGGCCGGGCCCGGTCCCGACGGAGGCTGGTAGGCCGCTGGTCCCGACGGGGGGCCGTAGGAGGGGGCGCCGCCGTAATGGGGCGCGGTCGGGCCTGACGGGGGCGTCGGCCCGGCCGGCCGGCGGTGGAAGAAGCGGCTTGCGGCGGGCACCGTCAGCAGGGCGGCGACCACCAGGTAGCCGAGGACCTGCGCCACCGACAGGGCGGCGTTCAGCGGAATCCACCACCCCGGGTACGCGTCACCGAGCTGGGCCAGCAGATCGGCCGTGGCCCGCTGGTCGGCGCCGAGCCGCAGCGGAGCGGCCCGCTGACCGACCAGCACCGCCAGCGCACAACACCCGCAGAGCAGCCCCAGTCCGCAGACCACCCAGGTGGTGACCCGGGCGCCGGGGCGGCCGGCGAGCAGGCCGAGGGCCAGCGCGACGAGCAGCAGCCCGACCACCACGCTCACCACGGCCGACAGCACCGTGGAGGCGCGCAGCAGGGACACCACCCCGTCGATCTCGCCGGCACCGGCGCCGGTCGTGGCGGCCGCCGCCCGGAAACGGTCCGTCGTACCGCCCATGACGAGGAGACTGGCCACGGCGTACAAGCCGGCGCCCACCGCCATCAGCACCAGCACCGTCGCCGCCGCGACCACCGCGGCCGGACGGCGAGGCGCCGCCTGATCGGGGTACGACACGACAGATCCCTCCGGTAGGTATCGGCTTGCAACCTACTCGGAGGGATCGTCGGAGTCGCTCTTATCGGCGGGTCAACTTCCCGTTGGCGGGTACGGTCCCGGTCGATCCGGTCCGTCCTCCGGACGCTCCTGTGAGGGCGGGGCGGAGGAGGGCGGGGTGGGCTGCTGCCACTGCCCGGAGGTCGGCGCCTCTCCAGGCTGGCCCTGGCCCTGCGGCCAACCGGTCTCACCGGACGGCTGCGGATGGCCGGGTGCACCCGGGTAGTACGGGTAGCCGGGGGCCTGTGGCTGACCGGCGTGCGGGTAGCCCGGGTAGGCGGGATAGCCGCCACCCGGCCCGCCCCAGGCGGGCTGGGGCTTCCGGAAGAACTCGTTGGCCTTCGGCAGGGCCAGCAGGATCAGGGCCGCCAGCAGGGCGAGCAGGCCGAGGATGCCGAGCAGCGTGGTGACCGGGCCGTACCAGGACGGCAGCGCGTCCTCGATCCGGCGCTGGATCTCCGGCCCGCTCGGCATGTCACCGGTCTGCGGGCCGCCGCGGGTGAACCCGCCGACGGCGTTGTTGACCAGGCTGCCGCCGCTGCAGCAGATGAGGATGCCGCCCAGGACCCAGGTGGTGATCCGGGACCCGTTCTTCCCTCGGTTGTTCAACAGGGCGAGGACGACCAGCCCCGCGGCGAGCAGCACCGTCAGCACGCCGACGCCGATGGCGAAGACGTAGGCGACGTCCGCCGCCTGCTCGGCGCTGGTGCCGCGGTACGCGTCCCGCAGGACGTCCCGGATGGTGCCGACGACGGAGAGCGTCAGGATCAGGTTCACCACCTGGATGGCGGCGAACAGGATGAGCAGCCAGCTGGAAATCGTCACCACTGCCGGTCGGGCGCGGGCGGGGGTGGCGGAGGTATCGACCATGATTCTCCTTCTCTAGATCACCCGCTCACGGTAACCAGCACCGGCCAGCGGGTCACGCCACGCGGACCGGACTCGCCGCGTGGATCAGCGGGACGACTCCAGGCGGCAGAGCCGCCGATACTCCGCGGTCACCACCGCGAGCAGGAAGAGGTCCACGCCGAGCGCGAAGACCGCGCCGAACTGGTTGACGGTGAAGCTGAAGATCTGCCCGAACAGCAGGTCGACCAGGAGCGCGAGTTTGAACAGCCGGAACGCCCGCACCCGGTCGCTGGGCAGGAGCAACGCCCCGCGGATGCTGAGCACCGCGGTGATCAGCGCGGACACCGAGACCGCGAGCACGGCACCCCACTCGCGCTGGTCGGGCAGTTGGCCGCTGACCGCGGCCAGCAGGACGCGGAGCACGACGACGAACGGCTCGCCGACGAGGTAGAGCACCACCAGGGAAATCACCCAGCGGTGGGTGGTCACCCAGATCACCGCCCGGCGGGCCCGGATGAGCCAGGGCTGCCAGAACCGGGGTGCGGGTGGCTCGCGTCGGGGCACCGCGTCGAGCAGCCGGGCCACCGCCTCCTCGACGTCGGGGCCGCACCCACGGACCAGCCGCGTCACCGCCACCCGCCGCCGCGCGGTGAGGCCCGTGCGGAGTCCGCCGACCACGGTGTAGAGCGCGTTGGCCGTCCGTTCGGGGCCGGTGAGCCGGGTACGGCCGCGGATCGCCTGCGTGATCACGACGAGCAGGGCGAACGTCACGTAGATGATGCTGGCGGCCGGGGCGTAGAAGTAGTCGGTTCCGGCGGTGACGAACTTGCCGACCTCGTCGATGAAGAGCCCGAAGCCCATCCCGCCCAGGATCGCGCCGAGGATGCGCGCCGCGCTGCCGAGGAAAACCAGCGCGACACCCAGGCCGGCGGTCATCAGCAGACCACCCCAGAGCACGTGCGCGATGTGCAGCCCGCCGCCGCCGAGCCGGGGGTAGCCGGTGGCCTGGAGGTACGCCCGGGTGACCAGCACCGTCACCACCCCGGACAGGACGAAGGCCTGCAGGTACGACGGCGCCTCCAGCACCCGCGGCGGCCGGGTCGACCAGCGGGGCGGATGGGCGGGCACGATCCCGACGTTAGTAGCCGCGCCACTCCGTTCGGGCGTACTCCAGCACCCTGGGCTGCAGCAACGTGGAGGCGGGCACGTCCAGCCGGGCCCGGTCGGCGGGGAAGGTGGTCGCCGCGGCCAGCACCGACGGGGTGAGGAAGCGCAGCGCCGGGACGTCGGCCGGCAGCGCCAACGTCGGCGGGGTGGTCCCCGGCGCGGCCAGGACGAATCCCCAGTCGCCGAAGCTCGGCACGTCCACGTGGTAGGGGACGGTCGCGAACCCCGCCTCGCGGACCGACGCCTCGATCGACCAGTACGACCGGGGCGCGAAATACGGCGACCCCGCCTGCACGACCAGCCGTCCGCCCTCGGCGAGCACCGACCGGATGAGGGCGTAGAACTCGACCGTGTAGAGCTTGGCGGTGGCGGTCTCGTCGGGGTCGGGCAGGTCCGCCACCACCACGTCGAAGCGTTCCGCGGCGGTACGCAGCCAGCCGAAGGCGTCCAGGTTGAGCACCCGGACCCGGGGGTCGGCGAACGAGTTCCGGTTGAGTTCGCGCAGCTGGGGCTCGGTGCGGGCGAGTCGCACCACGGCCGGGTCGAGGTCGACCACCGTCACCCGGCGGACGTCCGGGTACTTGAGGATCTCCCGCAGCGCGAGCCCGTCACCGGCGCCCAGCACCAGCACCTCGCCGCGCGGCCCGCGCATCGCCGGGTGTACCAGCGACTCGTGGTACCGGTATTCGTCGACCGAGCTGAACTGGAGGTCGCCGTTGAGGAAGAGCCGGAGGTCGGTGTCGCTGTGGCCGACCTCCCGCACCGACCGGGTCAGCACGATCTCCTGGTAGCGACTGCGTTCGGCGTGCACCACGGGGTCCTGGTAGAGCTGCTGCCGGGCGGTCAGCTCGAAGTCCTGCGCGGTTATCCACGCGTACCCCAGGCAGAGCGCGACCACGACCGACCCGGCGCCGAGCGCGAGCCGCGCCCGGCGGCTCAGCTCCCGCCAGAAGACCGTGCCGACCAGCGCCAGACCGGCCAGCGCGTTCACCGCGCCCACCGCCAGGGCACCCTTGAGCTGGCCGAACACCGGCAGCAGCAGGAACGGGAAGGCCAGCCCGCCGAGCAGTGCCCCGACGTAGTCGGCGGCGAACAGGTCGGCCACGGCACTGGCGGCCGCCTGCTCCCGGATGCGTTGCAGCAGCACCATCAGCAGCGGAATCTCCGCGCCGATCAGCAGGCCGAGCACGAACGCGGTCCCGACCAGCGCCGGCCCGTACAGGTCCAGCCAGGCGAAGGCGGCGTAGAGGCCGAGGACGGAGAGTCCGCCGAGCAGCGCGAGGGCCAGTTCGACCGCGGCGAACGCGGCGGCCGCCCGGGACTGCAACGGCTTCGCGGCGAGCGCGCCGACGCCCATCGCGAAGACCATCACGCCGAGCACGATCGACGCCTGTCCGACGGCGTCGCCGATCAGGTAGCTGCCGAGCGCGACCAGGGCCAGCTCGTAGACCAGGCCGCAGGCGGCGCAGACGAAGACCGCGAGCAGGACCGCCGCGCGCGCCACCCGCCAGTGCGGCCGCGCCGGCGCGTCGGTGGTCACGCCTTTCCCCGGGTACGCCCGGCGGCTTCCGCCCCGGCGCGCTGCGCGGCCCCGGCCACCCGAGGCTGCCGGCGGCGCTGCACGACGCCCACGGTGATGAACAGCGCGGTGAGCAGGAGGAGCCCCGCCGCGGCGAGCAGCCAGCCCCAGCGGTCCCGCCAGAAGTCGTTGCCGGCGGCCGGCAGCGGGCCTGGCGCGGCCGCGGACGCGGCACTGGGGGTGGCAAGAGGCTCGACCAGTCCGGCCTCGGCGGCGAGCAGGGGCAGCGTGGTGGCGGCCCGGGTGACCGCCCAGCCCGGGTCGTCGATGAAGGCGTCCTCGTCCAGCCCGAACCGCGCCAGGCCGCTCGTCATGGCGTAGAGGTCGACGTCGTCGATCTCGGACGAGCCCTCCACGTGGATCTCGACCGAGTCCGACGCCTCGCTGCTCTCCGAGGTGTACCGGATGTTGGCGACCACCTCGATGTAGCGCGGGCAGCGGGGGTCGGTGTTCACCGCCACCCCCTCGCCCAGGTTCGAGCCGGCGTCGACCGGGTTGGTCCAGTCGAGGAGCTTCCAGCCGTAGCAGATCCCCTGGCTGTCGGCCGCCCGCTGGAGGATGGGAACGGTGGCGGCCCGCTCGTCGGTGGCCGGGACGGGAACGTCGGTGCCGCCGTCGGAGCTTCCGCTGATCGCGCCCCAGGCGCAGAGACCGACCACGACCACGACGGCGAGCCCGCCGAGAACCTGCTTGCCCACGGAGGTTCTTCCGCTGCTGACCGGGCTCCTGGCGTTGGTCAGCCCGGAGCGGTCCGCCGTACCCATCAGCTGATCGCGGCGGCGATGATCGCGCCGGTGGCGAGGTGGACGACGGCGGAGACCCAGACCGCCGGGTGCGGCTCCGGGTCGACCAGCAGCTCACCGAGCTTGCCCGGGGTGGCCACGTCCAGCAGCACGAAGGCCGCCGCCATGATGACCAGGCCGAGGATCCCGTACGCGGCGGAGCCGACCAGGCCGAGGACGAAGTCGTCCTCGCTCGCGGCGATCGCGGCGACCACGATGATGCCGACGCCCGCCAGGTTGGAGGCGAGCAGCACGGCGGCGTTGCGGTTGCGCTCGTTCCAGATGAGGTGGTTGAGCCGGCCGGGCGTGGCCAGGTCGACCAGTGCGTAGCCGATGCCCATCAGGACGACGCCGACCACCCCGTACGCGAGGGTGACCAGCAGATCGGTGACGAGGTGCTGCACAGGTGTCTCCAGGGGTGAGGGGTCGGACGGGCTACTTGCCGGCGCCGGGGCCACCGCCCCGGACGGTGCTGCCACGGCCCCAGCCCCAGCCGCCGCCGACCACGTGGTGGTAGCGGGGGTAGGCGGTGGTCATCCGCTCCAGCAGGATCAGCGAGCCCGCGGCGAGCGGCAGGATCGCCACCGAGTCGTCGTCGTAGCGCAGGTAGACACCGCTGCCGTCGACGTACTCGTCGGCCGGTTGCCAGGCGTCCGTGACGTCCTTCGCCACCTGGCTGGGGGCCTTGTTCGAGGTGTACGCGAGCGCGTCGCTGCCGATATCGCGGCTGGACGCGCGCGGGTAGTGGTCCTGGACGTACCCGCGCGGGGAGAAGTTGCCGTAGAAGATCGCGAAGGTGGCGACCAGCGCGCCGACCAGGGCGACCGCCACCCCCACCACGAACCACCGCCGGTACGCCGTCGTCATAGCGCCACCACCGTTTCCGTCAGGACCAGCTCGTTGCTCTGGGGGTACGCGTGCCAGGTGCGCCAACCCACCGTCCCGTCGGGCGGGTCGGGGCGTACGGACAGGGCGGTGACCGCGTCCACGTCGCCCGGAAAGACCCCGACCAGCGCGTACGGGTCGTCGGCCAGGTCGGCGCGGAGGCGGGCGACCCGGGTACGCAGGCCGTCGGCGTCCAGCCGGAGCACCGTGGCGGTGAACCGGTAGCCGGAGGCGTCGTCGTGCAGCGTGCCGGGCAGGTGCGGCGGCCGGCCCGGCAGGCAGGCGACCGTCTCGGTCAGGGCGGCGCAGACGACCTGGTGGGAGGCGCCGAGCAGGCGCAGCCGCAGCCGGAGGCCGCCGGGGAGGGCCAGCTCGCGCACGTGCAGCGCGGGGCGTTCCGGGCCGCCGAGGGCGAGGCTCAGGTCGGCGGCGCTGGTGTCGACGTACGGGGTGTCCAGAGTGACGAGCACGGTCAGGACACCTGCTCCGGGCCGCCCTGCGGGTAGATCATCACCTCGGCCCGGTGCAGCTTCTCACCGAGCGCCACCTCCCAGCCGGCCTCCCCGTACGCCTCGAAGGAGAGCCGGGCCCCGCCGGGCGCCTGGTAGTCGTAGTAGCGCATGGTGCCGCGCGGGTCGAGGCCGGTGCCCTCGGTGGCGGTGTAGCGGGCCTGGCCGGACTCGTCCCAGGTGTACCGGCGGCCGCCGACGTCCAGGGTGGGTGCGCCGGGGGTGACGGTGGCGGACGGCTCGGCGGTCCAGAGCACCAGCTCCAGGTCAGGATCCTCCTCGACGGAGAGCCAGCGCTTCACCCCGCCGGCGTCGTCGAGCAGGTGCTCGGCCCAGCTCCAACCGCCCTCGACCAGGTGCACCGAGCCCCGGACCGTGTACGGCACCTGGCGGATCTCCACGATGTCGCCGGCCCGCAGCTTGCGGGGATCACCGCGCAGCGCGTCGGCGTCCCGGTCCCGGAACGGGTCGCCGGGGGCCGGCGGGCGCGGCGCGGACCGGGCCCGGCGCAGCGCCACCACCGCGATCACCACCCCGGCCACCCCGATGAGACACCCCAGCGTCGTCACCAGGTACGCCATCGAACCGCTCACGACCGCCTCCCCACGTGCGTCGCGCAGACGGTAACAATCCCACGCACGCGAGCCGAACGGCCGATCGCTGAGCCACCGGTCAGCTGTCCGGACGTTTCGCGGGGCGGCCTACCGGGCCGTGACCTGGCATGCTGACGAGCCGTGGCGGAGAAGGAGCGAGCCGGGCAGGCGACGGCGGTCGACCGCGAGGTGAACTGGGAGGGCTTCTGTAACGCCCGGGACCTCGGCGGCCTGCCCACCCGCGACGGCCGCTGGACGCGGCGCGGCGCGCTGATCCGGTCGGGAGACCTGCGGTTCGTGACGGCCGCCGGCTGGCGGGCGGCGTACGACGCCGGCGTCCGAACCGTCATCGACCTGCGCAACGACGACGAGGTACGCCCGGCCCACGGTCCTGGCCTGACGGCGCTCGCCGGTTCGGCTCAGTTCGCGCCGGAAGCGTCCGGGCCGTTCGTGCCGACCGGCATGACGCGGGTGCAGGTGCCGCTCGACGGTGTCGAGGACACCGGGTTCTGGCGCTACCTGAACGACAACCGGCTCAACGGCACGCCGCTGTACTACCGGCCGTTCCTCGACCGTAAGCCCGACCGCTGCGCGGCGGCGGTGACCGCGGTGGCGAGGGCGCAACCGGGTGGGATCGTCTTCCACTGTGGCGCCGGACGTGACCGGACCGGCCTGCTGGCCCTGCTCCTGCTGTCCCTCGCCGGCGTCGAGCCGGAGCACATCGCGGCCGACTACGAGCTGAGCACCTCGGCGCTCGCCCGGCTCTTCACCGCGCTGGACCAGCCGGATCAGGGGCCCGCCCTGGCGCGCATCCTCGCCGACAAGGGCACCACGGTGCGGGAGGCGATGCTGGCCACGTGCGACGGTCTGGACGCCGAGGCGTACCTCCTGGCGGCCGGGGTCAGCCCGGAGGACATCGAGCGGGTCCGGGCTCGCCTCGTGGACTGACGAGCCCCGCCGGTCGCTCAGCCGTCCAGCGGGTCGGCGGTGGGATCGGCGGGCGGCTTCCCCGGCCCGTCGGCCGTCTCACTGCCGGGCAGCGGTACCTCCGGTGGGCTGGACGGCGTCGCTCCTGTGGGCGGGTGGGCGAGGTGCAGCGCCGGGTCCGGGCAGAGCAGATACCCCGGTGGAGGCACCGGGGGGTAGCCGTAGCCGTACGGGGGCATGGCGGCAAAGGGCGGGTAGCCGTAGCCGAGGGCCATGGGGTACGAGCCGGCCGGGGCCGCCGGGGCGGGGCGGAACCAGCCCTTCGCGTCGGGGAGCAGGAGCAGGACCACCACGGCCGCCGTGAGCGCCAGCACCATCAGCACCGCGATGCCGCCCACGCCGAAGACCACGTCCTCCGAGTCGCCCAGCCCGTAGAGGGTGTCGAGGAACTTCGACTGCTCCCAGTCGCCGCCGTCGGGCGGCATGCCCTCGGACGGGTCGAAGCCGGGGTCGGAGAACCCGGCCCCCAGCGCGAACGGGATCACCAGGGCGCCCATGCACCCCTGCCCGAGGCAGAGCAGCAGCTGCGCGCCCGCGGCCACGAAGACCAGGATCCGGGCGGTGTTGCTGCCCCGGGCCAGCGGCAGCGCGGTCGCCGCCAGCCAGACCGCGAGGAGCAGCGCCGGGACGCCGAGGAAGAGCGCACCGACGACGTTCCCCGAGCGTTCATCCGAGACTTCCATCGGGTCCGCGTCGGGAACCAGCTGCACGGCCCGGTCGATCTGCCCGTCGTAACGCACCGCCTCGACAACCAGCAGGGCGATCAGGACGAGCAGGACGGCGACGGCCGCGAGCTGCAGCCAGAAGGCCACCGTGACGATGGTGGGCCGAGTGGGTCGTACCGGCGCGGCGTCGGACGGCGTCATGGCTGGCAAGGTACGGCGTGCCCGCCACGCCTCGGCAGGGCCGAACGGTCAGGAGTTGATCAGTTGCCGGCGAGTCGCTCGCTGGCGTACTCGCGCAGCGTGGCGCGGCCCATCACGCAGCCGCTGAACGTGGTGAACTCGCCCTTGTCGTCACGGAGCCGCTCCCAGGCCGCCCGGCCGGCTTCCGGGTCGGCCTTGTCGAGCAGCGTGGCCGCGTACGCCTTGCCGGCCGGCGAGCCGTGGCTGAGCAGCCAGTCGACCTTCTTGCGCGCCTCGTGCGGGTGCTCGCCGAGCGCCCGCTCCACGTACCGGTACGCCTCGGTCTCCGGCAGGAGCGTGGAGGCGATGCCCACCCCGCCGAAGGCGAGCGTGTCAGCCTTTGCCAGCTCCTTGATCGCGGCGTCCAGCTCCTTGTCCTTCTTCCCGATGCCCAACATGCCCTCCTAGTGCCCCCTCCCACCCATCCTGACCCTGTTGATCAAGAAGTTTGCGTCCCCGAGGACGGCCTTCGCCGACCCAAACTTCTTGATCAACGAGCTCGGCCGGGTCCCGGGAGCCGGGACCCGGCCGAGTGGGCGCGGGAAGGGGGTCAGGCGGTGGTGACGGTCAGGCCGTCCTTGGTGTCGGCCAGGTCGACCTTCACCGTGTCGCCGTCCCGAATCTGCCCGGCGAGCAGCGCCTTGGCGAGCTGGTCACCGATGGCCGACTGGACCAGGCGACGCAGCGGGCGGGCGCCGTAGATCGGGTCGTACCCGTGCTCGGCGAGCCACCCACGGGCCGCCTCGGTGATCTCCATGCCGAGCCGGCGGTCGGCCAGCCGCTTGCGCATCCGCTGCAGCTGGATGTCCACGATGGCCCGCAGGTCGTCGCCCCGCAGAGCGGCGAACACCACGATGTCGTCCAGCCGGTTGAGGAACTCCGGCTTGAAGTGCGACCGGACCACCGCGAGGACGCCCTCCCGGCGCTGCTCCTCGGCCAGCGTCAGGTCGCTGATCACCGACGACCCCAGGTTCGAGGTGAGGATCAGGATCGCGTTGCGGAAGTCCACCGTACGACCCTGGCCGTCGGTGAGCCGGCCGTCGTCGAGCACCTGCAGCAGCACGTCGAAGACATCCGGGTGGGCCTTCTCGACCTCGTCCAGCAGGATCACCGAGTACGGCCGGCGGCGCACCGCCTCGGTGAGCTGGCCGCCCTCCTCGTAGCCGACGTAGCCGGGCGGGGCACCGACCAGGCGGGCGACGGAGTGCTTCTCGCCGTACTCGCTCATGTCGATGCGGACCATGGCCCGCTCGTCGTCGAAGAGGAACTCGGCGAGCGCCTTGGCCAGCTCGGTCTTGCCGAC
>JBARAE010000809.1:0-2965 GCA_049791715.1 Micromonospora sp. | reverse complement strand
GCGCCGATCCAGATCGGCAGATAGCGGTCCCCCTCGACCTCCCGCAGCAGGACGATCGGCTGGTTGCTGGGCAGCTCCACCCGAACTCCGACCACGCTCAGCTCGCGCACCGCCGCCTCCGTGTCGTCGTCGCCTACGCACCGCGCCCTTCCCTGCACGGTACACGGACCGCGACACGAGATCCCATGCGCTACGTGCACCCTGCGCCTGCCGGAAAGGGTTACCCCGGCAAGCCTACGACACGCTTCCCGGCGCAGATCTTTCCGCTCACACCGACGGAACAGGCCGGGCGCCCCCACGACACCCGGCCCACCTCACCGACCCAACGTCGACCGCAACCCCACCCGCACCAGGGCCGCGTGCAACTGCTGCGACAACGCCACCAACTCCCGCGCCGTCTCCGCCGCCCGCGCCCGCGCCGCCGGGTCACTCTGCCGCGCCAACGGCGCCACCAACTGTGCGAACAGACCAACCTCACGATCCGCCGCCGTCCGGTACCCACGCAGATGCCGCGGCTCCAACCCGTACGCCGCCAGACCCGCCACCGCCCGCGCGATGATCAACGCATCCGCGTCGTACCAGCCCGGCGGATCCGACACCAGCACGCCGAGCCGCTCCAACTCCGCCAACGTCGACTCGTCGATCCCACTGCGAGCGACCAGATCCGTCCGCCCCAACCGCACATCCGACGGCTCGGCGGAGCCCTCCGCAGCCCGACCCGGCACCTCACCAGCAGGACCCACCGCCACCAACGTCGGCCGCTGCCGACCCGGCGCCGAACCCGAGGCATCCCACTCGGCCAACTGGTCACGGATCACCCGCAAGGGCAGATACTGGTCCCGCTGCGCCGTCAACACGAACCGCAACCGCGCCACATCGTCCCAGCCGTACTTCCGATACCCCGCCGCCGTCCGCTGCGGCTCCACCAGCCCCTCGGCCTCAAGGAACCGCAACTTCGAAATCGTCGTGTCCGGAAACTCCACCCGCAACTGCGCCAGCACCTCACCGATGCTCATCAGCGCACGGGACCCGGCCCCGCCGGGCGGCGTCGAAGCCGCAGGCTCGTTCACCCCCGGCCGGCCCCCTCCTCCGGGCGCGGACCGGCGATGAACACCACCCGGAACTTACCGATCTGCACCTCGTCACCATTGCTCAACGTGGCCGCCTCGACCCGCTCCCGGTTCACGTACGTGCCGTTCAGGCTGCCCACGTCCCGCACCGTGAACGTGCCACCGTCCCGGTGGAACTCGGCGTGGCGCCGCGACACCGTCACGTCGTCGAGGAAAATGTCACTGTCGGGGTGCCGGCCGCTCGTCGTCACATCGTGGTCCAGCAGGAACCGGGCGCCCGCGTTCGGACCCCGACGAACCACCAGCAGGGCCATCCCCGGCGGCAACGAACCGGACATCCGGCTCGGCACCACATCGGTGTCCGGCCCCTCCAGCACTTCGTCGAGCGAACCGAGATTGAGCGTCGAAGTGACGTCGAGTGGGGGGAACTCGTCGCCTGGCCGCGTCATGGGGACCACCTCACGGATCTGTTCGGTCGGCGTCGGGGTAATGGCGGGTCTGGCCGCCGGGCAGTCAATCACCCGGCGGCTGGCTCCCCGTGCCCGGGAAGGCGCATTCCACAACGCTCAACTATTGGGTTCTCGGTCGACTGGGCGAGCCTAGCCAGCGCCGAAATGCAGGGCAACCGGACGCGCGGAGCCACCCCCGCACCGCCCGGGCAACACTCAGCTCTCAGTGAGCTGCCGATACGCGTCGGCGGTCAACAGACCGTCGACCGCCGCCGGATCATCCGGAGTGATCTCCACCAGCCACCCCGCACCGTACGGGTCCGTGTTGATCACCTCAGGGGTGTCGCCGAGCGCTTCGTTGCGCGCCGCCACCGTACCGCTCAGCGGCGCGTAGATCTCCGACACGCTCTTCGTCGACTCGATCTCACCCAGCGACTCACCAGCGGTCACCACCGCGCCCTCGTCCGGCAACTGGACGTACACGATGTCACCCAGTGCGTCCTGCGCGAAGTGCGTGATGCCGACCCGGACGGCGCCGCCGTCACCAGCCGTCACCCACTCGTGCTCGGCGGTGTACCGCAGATCCTCAGGAATCACCAGCTGCGTCCTTCATCCATCGGTGCACCGGAGGATCCGGCGCGAGCCGCGCCCGGTCAGGAGACCGGACGGGCGTGATCCAGCTTGATCGGCGCGTGCAGCTGCGAAACCTCCACAGCCTCACGATCCTCGGGCGTCACGTTACCGCCGGCGTCCTGCACCGACGCGACCACCCCGCCGGGAATGTTCAACGCCGTACGCATCGTCGCCGGGTCCCCGATCACCAAGATCGTGTACGGCCCGGTCAACCGCCGCCCGTCCACCACCAGACCGCCAGCCTCGCCATCCACGAAGTACGTCGACGCGATGATCCGCACCGCCGTCCCGTCCGACCCGACGATCTGCATCGCCTCCGCGCCCGCGCCCCGCAACTCCTGCACCGCGTCCAGGATCCGCGTCGACGAGATCGCCTTGTCCGGACCCTCGAACCGCACCGACAGCCCCGGGCCCACCGCCGGCAACGTCCCCGCGAGAATGCCCAACTCGTCCGCCCGCCGGGTGGCCTCCTCCAGCGCCGCCTGCCGACCCTGCTCACCGGAGCGCAACTGCCGCTGGCTCTCCTCCAACGCCTCGATGTCCTGCCGCAGCCGCCGCTCCCGGGAATCCAGATCCGACGAGATCCGGACCAGGTCCTCCTCCCGGGTCGCCGCCAGGGTCGGATCCGTCGACGTCGTCTTCAACTGCACGACCAGGGTGAACCCCAGCAACGCCAACAGCACCGCGATCATCGCCCCCGCGGACGTCAACCGGCGCGCCCTGGAACCACCGGCGGCCGCGGCCTCCGGCTCCACGGCCGGCCTGGCCGCCTCCTGCTCGGCCGGTGGATCCGGCTCCGCCGGCACCTCGGTC
>JBARAE010000808.1:0-2160 GCA_049791715.1 Micromonospora sp. | reverse complement strand
CCCCGGTCGCCGCCCGCCGACCGCCACCACCGGCGCACCGCCCCGGGTGCCCCGGCAGGGCACCCCACCCGGCCCGGAGGACCCGCCACCACCACCGCCGACCACCGCGCACTGGCTGGACGCGGACGACCCGGAGCACCCGCCGGAGGCATCCTCCCGAGAGGTGCAGAACATCCCGCTCGGGCTCGGCGCGCTGCTGCTCGGTGTGGCCGCGGTGGTCTTCGCCGCGGTGGCCACCAGTTCCATGGACGCGCTCGCCCGGCTGGGCGTCCTGCTCATCGCGACGGTGCTGATGCTGCTCGCCCCACCGGTGCTGGCCCGGCGCGGGCTCACCTCGACCGCGGAGACCATCGCCGCGGTCGGCCTGCTGCTGGTGCCGCTGGCCGGGTACGCGCTCTGGGCGGTCGACCGCATCGGCGGCGCCACCTCCGGCTCGGCCTTCGCCGGGTCGATCTTCCTGGGCACCACCGCGGTGGCGTTCGGGTACGCGCAGTGGACCGGGCTGCGCGCGCCCCGGTTCGCCACCGTGCTCGCGGCACAGCCCGTGCTGCCGCTGCTCGCGTACGACCGGATCACCGGCCCGACGGGCTGGGCCTTGGTGCTGACCGTGGTCGCCGTCGTCGACCTCGGCCTGACCCGCTCGGCGGTGGTCCTCGAACGACCCGTCCGGCGGGACCTGCCCACGCCGCCTCCGCCACCGGCCGCACCCCGGCAGCGTTCCGCCGTGGGGCGCCCCGAGACGGCCCCGGAGGAGGCCGACGCGGTACTCGACGCCGGCGTCGACGGCCGGGCCGAGCCGCCCCGCCCGGTGCCCTGGCTGCGCGAGCTGACCTGGGTACTGCACGGCGCGGCGGTGACCGTCGCCCTGGCGTACGGGGTGATCGGGCTGCTGCGCGCCGAAACCGTTCCGGTCGCGACCGGCGCGGGCACCGTGTTGCTGCTCGCCTCGCTGGTCGGGCTGGCCGGGACGCTGATGCTGCGTCGACCGCCGCTGCCCGACGTCGGCGCCGGCATCGTCACCCTCGCGGTGATCGGGGCGCTGGGCCGGATCGCCTCGGTCGCCTTCCCCGGCCGGTCGCTGCTGCTCATCGCGGCGGTCATCACGCTGACCGGGCTGGCGGTGCGGGCCGTACCGGCCGAGGCCCGACGTGGGCCACAGTTCGCCTCGGCGATCGCCCTGACGGTGAGCGGGGTGGTGGTGGCCGGTGGCGCGCTGCGCGCCGGGCTGGCCCCGGTCCGGGCGTCACTGCCCGCCTGGTCGGCCGATCTCGACCGGTGGCACACCGAGCTGGCGGCGGCGGTCGGTCCGACCGGCTGGCAGCTCGCCGCGAGCGCCTTGCTGCTCACGATCGCCGCGATGATCGCCCTGCCGCCGGAGATCCGGCGCGACTTCGCGGTGGTCGGGGCGGCGCTGACCGCGCTCGCCGTGCCGGCCTCCCTCGGGCTGGGCTGGGCGGCCGCCACCTGGCCGATGCTGCTGACCGCGGTGGCCATCGGGGTCGTCGGGCTCTCGGCGGACACCGAACGGTCGGCTCAGGTCCACGCCGTCACCGCGGCCACGCTGGGGATGATCGGCGCCGGGGCGGCGCTCGCCCGACCGGCGCTGACGTCGGCCGCGCTGGTCACCCTCTTTCTGGCCGGCGCGCTGGTCTCGCTGGGCCCGCGGCTGCGGACCGCCCCGGCACCCGCCGACGTGGTGGCTGGCTGGGCCGCGGGCGGGGCGGCTTTCGCGCTGCCCGGGGCGGTGGCCGCGTTCGTCGCCGCCACCGTGCCCACCGATCCGACCCCCACCGCGGCCAGCATCCGTGAGGTCACCGTCCCGATCCTCGCCGCCAGCTTCCTCGGCGTCTGCGTCTCCCTCGGGTACGCGGCGATCCTGCAGGTGGCGCAACGGCACCTCGCGATGCCGCACACCGTCGGAACGGTCCTGGGCGCGGTGGGAGTGGCCGCCGCCGCGTTCGGGGCGCCCGGCACCACCACCGCCGACGCCTGGGTGGGTGCGCTGCTGCTGGTCGCCGCGCTGCTGCTCTTCCTCGCCCCGTCCATCGACCGGGGCCGACGTGCCGACCTCTCCCTGGACGGCTCCGACCTGGCCGCCGCCGCGACCACCGCCGCGCTGATCGCGACCCTGGTCCGGATCGCCGCCGTACTGGCCCCGGG
>JBARAE010000807.1:0-2768 GCA_049791715.1 Micromonospora sp. | reverse complement strand
CGCCTCGGAGGCGATCTCGGTGTCCTCGGCGATCCGGCCGACGAAGACGGTGGAGACGAGGTTCTGCACGTCGAGGCCGAGGATGTCCTTCGGGTTCTGCGAGGCGACCAGGGCGGCGAGGTTCCACTTGCGGGAGTCGCGGGCCAGCCGGACCAGGAACGACCGCCCGGAGCGCCAGCCCTCCATGAAGTGCGCCTCGTCCAGGCCGACCAGTTTCCGCGACGACATGGAGCCGCCGTAGCAGCGGCGGACGGCCAGCCGGTGCGCGGTGTGCAGCATCGGCAGGGCGAGGGCCTCCTCCGCCGACCAGTACTCGCGCTCGATCTTGAGGTCGGGCAGCCGCAGACCCGCCATGGTGATCACGGTGAGTGCCGCGTCGGCGCCGAGCAGCCCTTCCGGCGGCCGGCCGAAGAAGAGCATGGCGAGCGGCATCTCGGCGGTGTCAAGGAGCAGGTTGGCGAGTTCCCGGCCAGCGTCGTCGTCCAGTCCCTGTAGGCAGGCGACCACGTCGTCCAGGGTGGACGTCTCCTCCGCCGGGACCTGGCGTACGGCGTGCCGGAACAGGGTCGCCGTCGACGCCTCGCGGGCCACCTGTGGGGGCACCAGCATCATGCAGATGTCCTGCACCAGCATTCGGCGCTCGGCCCGCGCGTTGGAGACCGCGATCTCGAACTCCCGGTCGCCGGCCGCGCCACTGCCGAACTCGCTGCGCAATGGCGTCGGGATCAGCGCGTACGGGGCCAGGGTCCCCTGCTCGGAGCCGGTCAGGTTGAGCACGCGCGAGTACGGCCGCAGTTCCGGCATCGCGCAGAGCCGGGCCAGCGGGCCGGACGGGTCGAGCAGGGTGACCTGGACGCCGCGCCGGGCGGCCAGGTAGCCGAGCGCGCCGAGCAGGGTGGACTTGCCGCCGCCGGGCTCGGCGACGAAGACGGCGAGCCCGGAGCGTTCCCGGACCTCCATCGGGAAGTGCAGGTCGAGGAAGACCGGGCGGCGGCAGGTGCCCGCGGTCCGGCCGATCAGGTCGCCCCGGCGGTCGCCGACCGTCGACGCGGCCTGGGGCAGGGCCGCGGCGAGGAGGTTGACCGGCATCCGCCGGACGTAGCCGGTGTTGGCGATCGGCTCGCCGGGGATGAACTCGCGGGCCAGCCAGTCCTGGTTCTTCGGGTGCTGGAGCGAGATCCGCAGCTCGCGGGAGTAGAGCTGGATGAGCCGGCGGGCCCGCTCCAGACACTCCTCGCGGGTCCGGCCGCCGACGGCGATCCGGTGCCAGCCGTGGGCGCGGGCCGAGTCCACCGGCAGGCCGGTGGTCATCTCGTCACCGATCACCAGCGCCCGCTTGGCGAGCCGTTCCAGCTCCGGCGGGGCGTCGATGCCGTGCTCGGCGTAGTCGAGCTGCTGGGAGCGGATCATCCGGAGCCGGTGTTCGAGGTTGCGGAAGGAGTCCCCCGGGCCGAGGATGTCGACCCGGGTGGAGATCTCCATCGGCCAGGGCAGCCGCTCGTGGAAGTGCAGCCAGGGCTCGTGCCGTTCGGGAATCTCCAACGGCTCCATCCGGCCGACGGCGAGGACGGCGACGTGCCGCTCCTCGCCGGTCATCCGGTTGACCAGCTTGACCGTGGAGCCGTACGGGGTGCGGTAGCGCTCCACCTGCTCGGTGAGGGCGAGCAGGTCGCCGCGTTCCCACCGCCCGTTGGTCACCGGGGAGAGCGTGCCCGGGGGCGACATGCAGAGTGCCACCGAGCGGTAGAGCAGCCACTCCAGCTCCTGGGCGGTGACCCGGCGGCCGCGCATGCCGAACGCGCCGAGCACCTCGTCGAACTGCTCGACCGTCCGGCCCAGCTTGCGGCGCTCGCCGTCGGCGGTGCCCCGACCGAAGGTGCGCAGCACCCGCTCGCTGAGGGAGTCACCGAGGGAACGCCGGGCGAAGGTGACGCCCAGGTAGGTCTGCCCCTCGGCGTGGTTGACCGCCATGAGGTGCCGCTGGGCGGCGACCAGATGGTCGGCCCAGCCCGCGGTGCCCGGCACGTCGGGCAGCGGCGACCGGGTGTGCGCGTCGATGGTGCGGGCCCACTCGTCGGCCGGGAACGGCCGGGTGGTGCGGCGCAGGTGCAGTCGGAAACCGGCGAGGCCGGCGTACTGCTCGGAGATGGCGGAGAGCAGCGCCTCCCGCTCGGCGTCCGGCCGGAACGCCCAGCGCACCTCGGGAAGCCAGTACCAGGCGGTGACGGTGTTCGGGGTGAAGGTCAGGTGACCCGCGATCTCGGTGATCGCCAGCTCCACCGACGGGTCGCGATCCCCGAACTTGATCCTCGGGGGCCGGACCCGTGCCGGGGTGACCAGACTGCTGCTTCGCTCGGCGGCCGACCGCTGCCGGGGCGGCGCCACCTCGCGGCTCGGCGGCGTGGCCACCTCACGGGAGGCCGACGTGGCCATCTCGCGGCCGTTCGGCGTGGGCTCGGACGCTTCGCGTCGCGACGGCCGCTCCGCTGGAGCGTCCACGGCGTCGGCCAGCTCGGGCTCGGCGGCGGGCCGGAGCACGGGAAGCCGGTCCCCGGGCTGGTGTGGCACCCGCGAGCGGGTCACCGGCTCGGGTGCCGCGCCAAGGGCGGCCGGTCGCCCGGCCGGTTCGTCCGATCGCTCCTCCGACCGGGTGAGCTCCGGCGTCTGGCGTACCCGGACACCGGCCTGCTCCGCCGGCGCGTCGTCGGCGACCCGGGGGACCCTTCGCTCGGCTGGGGGCGTGGCGGCCGACGCGGCCGGAGCGGCGG
>JBARAE010000806.1:0-4589 GCA_049791715.1 Micromonospora sp. | reverse complement strand
GTTGGCCAGCAGCCCGGCGGTCAGGTCGCGAACCGCGTCGCTCAGCTCGACGGTCGGTACGACCACCGTGGCCAGGCCGATCCGGTCCGCCTCGGCCGCATTCATCCGCCGACCGGTGACACAGATCTCCAGCGCCCGGGCGTAGCCGACGAGGTCGACCAGGCGCTTGGTGCCGGCGAGGTCCGGGACCAAACCGAGGTTCACCTCGGCCATGCAGAACTTGGCGTCGTCGGCGAGCACCCGCAGGTCACAGGCGAGCGCGAGCTGGAAGCCCGCGCCGATGGCGTGTCCCTGCACCGCCGCAACGGAGATGATGTCCGGCCGGTGCAGCCAGGTGAAACCCGCCTGGAACTCGGCGATCCGTTCGGCGCACTCCTGCGCGGCAAGGGTGGCCAGCTCGGCGAGCGAGCCATCGCCCGAGGCGTTGGCAACGGAGAGGTCCAGCCCGGCGGAGAACGCCCGACCCTCACCGCGCACGATCACGACCCGGATATCGCCAGGCAGATCCCGGGAAAAGTCGCTCAGCGCGCGCCACATCGCCGGAGTCTGCGCGTTGAGCACCTCGGGTCGGCACAACGTCACCGTCGCCACCGGCCCGTCGCAGTCCAGCCGCACCCCGGTCCCGGCGGTCACCGGGCAGCCCGGGGCGCGGCGGAGATGGCCAGCGCTGTCGGGATCACGCCTTCTTACGACGACGGGCGCCACCACGCTGGCGCAGTTGCACCCCGGACTCGGTGAGCACCCGGTGGATGAACCCGTAGGAACGGCCGGTCGAGGCCGCGAGCGCACGGATGCTCTCACCAGAGGTATACCGCTTTACCAGGTCCTTGGCGAGCGTCTGACGCTCGGCTCCGACGATCCGGCGACCCTTCTCAGTGCTGGTGGCTGTGCCAGTGGAGGCCATGCTGATTCCTCACGTCGCAGACTGTGCGGTTCGGATACGGTCCACCTATTAGACCGCCTCCAACGATCATGCGCCAGATATCAACTCTTCGCCAATCGACACGCTACGCAACATCACCTTCCCGATAGCGTGATCCTGCTGAACGGCTGAGCCGGCTTCGACCGCCGGGTGGATCATGGTTCGCCCGGCCGGCCCTGCGCCCGTACGCTGCCTGGGTGACCGACCTGCTCGCCGCCGCGGCCGGCGCGGCACTGGTGTTCGCCGCGACCAACATCGACGACATCGTCGTGCTCACCGTGCTCTTCGTGGCGGCCCGGAGCGCCGGTCGGCCCCGCCCCTGGCACATCGTCGCCGGCCAGTACCTGGGCATCGGCGCGCTGGTCACCGCGGCGGTGGTGGTCGCGGCGGGGCTGCTGGTCGTCCCGGACCCGTGGACCGGCCTGCTCGGACTGCTGCCGATCGGGCTCGGCGTCCGCGCGCTGCTCGCCCCCGCCGACTCCGACGAGCCGCCCGCCGTGGTCGGCGGCCTGCTCGGGGTCGCGGGGGTGACCATCGCCAACGGCGCCGACAACATCGCGGTCTACGTGCCGGTGTTCCGTTCCCTCGACCCCGCGACCGGCCTGGCGTACCTGCTGGTCTTCGCCGTGCTGGTCGCGGTCTGGTGCGGCACCGCCGCGCTGCTGGGCAGCCATCCCCGGGTGGTCGGCCTGGTCGGCCGGGTCGGCCACTGGCTGGTACCGGCGATCTTCGTCGCGATCGGCGTGGTGATCCTGGTCAGCTCGGGTGTGCTGAGCCACCTGGCGGATCTGGCCGCCTGATGCCGGTCGGCTCAGGCGGCCCGCGGCTCAGGCGAGCTCGACGAGTTCGAGCAGGTCGTCGCTCCAGGCGTCCTCGTCCCCGTCGGGGAGCAGGATCGCCCGGTCCGGCTTGAGTGCCATGACGGCGCCGGGGTCGTGGGTGACCAGCACGATCGCGCCCGGGTAGCGGGCGATCGCGTCCAGGACCTGCTCCCGGCTGACCGGGTCGAGGTTGTTGGTCGGCTCGTCCAGCAGCAGCACGTTGGCGCCGGAGCAGACCAGGGTGGCCAGGGCCAGCCGGGTCTTCTCGCCGCCGGAGAGCACTCCGGCCGGCTTGTCGACGTCCTCCCCGGAGAAGAGGAACGCGCCGAGGATCTTGCGCAGGTCGGTGTCGGTCTGGTCGCTGGCGGCGCTGCGCATGTGCTCCAGGATGGTTCGGTCCACGTCGAGGGTCTCGTGCTCCTGCGCGTAGTAGCCGAGCCGCAGCCCGTGGCCCGGGCGCACCTCGCCGGTGTCCGGCTCGAGCAGGCCGCCGAGCATCCGCAGCAGGGTGGTCTTGCCCGCGCCGTTGAGGCCGAGGATGGCCACCCGGGAGCCGCGGTCCACCGCGACGTCGACGTCGGTGAAGATCTCCAGCGAGCCGTACGACTTCGACAGGCCGGTCGCGGTGAGCGGCGTCTTGCCGCACGGCGCCGGGGTCGGGAAGCGCACCTTGGCCACCTTGTCGGCGTGGCGTACCTCCTCCAGGCCCGACATCAGCTTCTCGGCCCGGCGGGCCATGTTCTGCGCGGCGACGGTCTTGGTGGCCTTGGCCCGCATCTTGTCCGCCTGGGCCATCAGCGCGCCGGCCTTCTTCTCGGCGTTGGCCCGCTCCCGGCGCCGACGCCGCTCGTCGGTCTCCCGCGCCTCCAGGTACGCCTTCCAGCCCAGGTTGTAGACGTCGACCACGGAGCGGGTGGCGTCGAGGAACCAGACCTTGTTGACCACCGACTCCAGCAGCGCACCGTCGTGGGAGATCACGATCAGCCCGCCCTTGTGGTTGGCGAGAAAGCCGCGCAGCCAGGTGATCGAGTCGGCGTCGAGGTGGTTGGTCGGCTCGTCGAGGAGCAGGATGCCGCCGCCGTTCTCGCCGGCGTCGCGGAACAGGATCCGGGCCAGCTCGATCCGGCGGCGCTGACCGCCGGAGAGGGTGCCGATGGTCTGCGCCAGGGCGCGGTCCGGCAGGCCGAGGTTGGCGCAGATCCGCGCCGCCTCGGCCTCGGCGGCGTACCCGCCGAGGGCGGCGAACTGGTCTTCCAGGGTGCCGTAGCGGCGGACCAGCTTCTCGTCGGCGTCCTCGGCGAGCTGGGCCTCGATCTTCTTCATGTCGGCCATCAGCACGTCCAGGCCGCGGGCGGAGAGCACCCGGTCCCGGCCGGTCACCTCCAGGTCACCGGTGCGCGGATCCTGCGGCAGGTAGCCGATCGCGCTGCGCCGGTCGATCTGCCCGGCGTACGGCTGCCCCTCCCCCGCCAGCACCTTCAGCGTGGTGGTCTTGCCGGCACCGTTGCGGCCGACCAGGCCGATCCGGTCGCCCGGCTGCACCCGCAGGGTGGTGTCGGACAGCAGGATCCGGGAACCGGCGCGCAGTTCCAGGCCGGTGGCAGTGATCATCTCGGGGTACTCGCTCTCGGGATTCCAGAAGGGCTGACTCAGGGCACGCGAAAGCGCCGGCAGGCCCGATGGACCGTCGGCGCGGGGCGGTTCAGCCTTCGCAGAGCAGCACGAGGCAAGTGTACCGGGCGGCCTGTCGCGCTCCGCCCGGATTACCGAGCAAGATCATCGGGTATCGAAACGCCGTCCGGACCCGGTCCGGTACCACAACCACCCAAAACGGCTTAATCGGTGATCGGGGTCATTATGGAGCTGAACGAAAACGCGCGGATCGACACCAGTCAGGTGGAGGATCGGCGAGGGTCCGGCGGCGGCGGCGGGATGGGCATACCGATCCCGATCGGCGGCGGTCGGGGTGGCATCGTCGGCATCATCATCGCCGTCCTCGTCGCCCTCGTCGGCGGCGGCTTCGGCCTCAACGCGGCCACCAACGGAGGCGGCTCCGACCAGGGCGACAACACCTCGCTCGAACAGAAGTGCTCCGCCCAGGACGCGACGAAGCAGCTCGACTGCCGCAACACCCTCTACGTCAACTCGATCCAGGCGTACTGGCGCAAGGCGCTGCCGGAGGTCTTCGGCGAGCAGTACCAGCCCTCCAAGACGGTCTTCTTCAGCCAGGGCGTCAACACCGGCTGCGGGCAGGCCGACTCCGGCGTCGGTCCGTTCTACTGCCCGGCCGACGACCTGGTCTACATCGACCTCAGCTTCTACAAGCTGCTCGCCGACCAGCTCGGCGCCGAGGGCGAGTTCGCCCAGCCGTACGTGCTCGCCCACGAGTACGGCCACCACGTGCAGGACCTGCTCGGCACCGAGGCGCAGATGCGCCGCCAGCAGCAGCGCGACCCGAACAACGCCAACGCGCTGTCGGTGAAGCTGGAGCTGCAGGCCGACTGCTACGCGGGCGCCTGGGCCAAGAACGCCACCGGCACCGCCGACGAGCAGGGTCAGAAGATCTTCAAGAGCATCACCGAGCAGGACATCCAGCAGGCGATCGACACCGCCGAGAAGATCGGTGACGACGCGATCCAGAAGCGCGCCGGACGCCCGGTGAACCCGGAGGAGTTCACCCACGGCACCTCCGAGCAGCGGCAGCAGTGGTTCACCAAGGGCTACTCCACCGGCGACCCGAAGGCCTGCGACACCTTCGGCGGCACCCTGTAGGACGCGCCCCCGGCCGCGTTCGGCGGCGTGACGACGAGGACCCCGGCGACCGGGTGGCGAGCCCACCCCGCCGG
>JBARAE010000805.1:0-12421 GCA_049791715.1 Micromonospora sp. | reverse complement strand
CGGCTGACCCTGGCTGACCGGCGTCGGGTGCCTCGGCAGCTTGGATGTCGAGGCACCGACGCAGAGGGTGTTCAGCCGCCGAAGGAACTCTCCTTGGCCTTGCCCCAGGCAGCGCTGACTCGGAGATCGATGCCGACGGTAGGCTGCGGAGCCGTCCGCGTAGGTGTAGATCGTGTGCCGGCCGCGACGATCGGTGGAAACCGGTCCCCGGCGCCATGATCGTTGCCCCATTACTGGTCAACCCGTCGTCGTCGCTCGTCGTCAGTGAACCGGTCCCGACGGCGGCCGCAGCGCCCCGCTGGAGGTTCACCATCGAGGCATACCGGGCGGCGATCCGGGTAACGCGCCGCCCGGAGGTGGCTCATGGTCGCAATCGGGCAGGCCGCGCCCTCGGCCGAACGGCTGCGGGTGATCGACGAATTCCTCGGCGAGGCGTGGGCCGATCTGGCCCAGCACGACGACCGGCTGCGCCCGCTCGCGGTGGAGGTGCGGTTCGACCGGGGCGTCGCGCACCTGACCGGCGAGGTGAAGGAGGCGGCCGACCTGCGACTGGTCCGCGACGTGGTGGGCCGGCTCGGCGGGGTGCTCGGCGTGTGGTGCAAGGTGGCCGTCGGCGACCGGGCGCCGGTGGTGGTGGACCTGGGCTGCGGGGCGACCAAGCAGTGGCCGGGCAACCTGGGGCTGGACATCTACCCGGCACCCGGGGTGGACGCGGTGGCCGACCTGTCCGGCTCACTGCCGCTGGCCGACGACTCGGTGGACGTCTTCTTCGCGGTGCACATCCTCGAGCACCTGATCAACTTCCTGCCGCTGCTCGACGAGTGCCACCGGGCGCTCCGGCCGGGCGGCGTGCTGCACGTGATGAGCCCCTGGTGGCGGCACGTCAACGCGGTCGCCGACCCGACCCACGTACGCCTGCTGGACGTGCAGACGTTCAAGGGCATCTGCGGCCAACGCCCGACCGGCGCCCCGCGCTGGTACCCGCTGCACATCGGCTGCGACGGCGCCTCGATCTTCGCCGACCTCACCCCGCTGGGCCCGGACGACCCGGCCCCCACCCCCGCCCACCTGGCCCGCTTCTTCGACTGACCGCCGGCCCGGCCCGCCCCAGGATCCCCGCAGATTCACGGAAAGAGTGCCTGTTCGGCGGCGGATGGCCACTCTTTCCGTGAAAGAGGGCCCAGCGGGGATGGGGTGGACCCGGCGTCAGGCGACCGGTCGGTCAGGGGCGGCCGGTGGTGCTTTCGCGTAGGGCGAGGCGGTGGGGAGCCGTCAGCTCCCTCGGGGGCGCCTGGCGGTCGCCGTCGATGCGGCCGGCGAGGAGTTCGACCGCGAGGCGGGCGATCCGTTCCTTGTCGGGGGCGACGGTGGTGAGCGTGGGGATGGAGAAGCGGCCGTCCTCGATGTCGTCGAAGCCGGCCACCGCCACGTCGTCGGGCACCCGCAGCCCCGCCTCGTGCAGCGCCCGTAGCGCGCCGAGCGCGAGGGTGTCGTTGAAGCAGAAGACCGCGTCGGGGCGTACGCCGGAGGAGAGCAGCTCGCGCATGGCGGCCGCGCCGTCCGCGCGGTGCCAGGCCGGGGCGGGCGCCACCAGGGCCTCGTCGTACCCGAGGCCGGCCTCCTCCAAGGCGACGGTGTAGCCGGCCAGGCGGAGGCGGGCGCTGGCGCCCTCGGGGGTGCGCTGGGAGCCGATCGCCGCGATCCGGCGGCGGCCGAGCCCGACCAGGTGGCCGGTGATCTCCCGGGCGGCGGCCACGTTGTCCACCACCACGTGGTCGGCCGGGCCGTGGTCGACCCGCTCGCCGAGCAGCACCATCGGCATGCCGTCGAGGCCGGAGAGGTCGTCGGCGGTGAGCGCCAGGGGGCTGAAGATCAGGCCGTCGATCATGTGGTCGCCGATCCCGGCGGCGGCCTTCCGCTCCTGTTCGGGACCGCCCTCGGTCTGGTCGATGAGTACCGTCCAGCCGTGCTCGGCGGCGGCGGTGACGACGTGCCGGGCCAGCTCGGCGAAGTACGGGATGTCCAGCTCGGGGACGGCCAGGGCGATCACCCCGGTCCGCCCCTTGCGCAGGTTGCGCGCCGACAGGTTGGGCCGGTAGTTGAGCTCGGCGATCGCCTGCTCCACCCGGGCCCGGGTGTCGGGCCGTACGTGCAGGTAGCCGTTGACCACGTTGGAGACGGTCTTCACCGACACGCCGGCCCGCTCGGCGACGTCCTTGAGCCTGTGTCGCACTGCCAACCCTCCCCTGGTCGGTACTGCGGGCACTGTACCGCGTTCGCGCCCCTTTACAACGTTGCTTACAACGTTGTAGAAACCTGTGGTACGGAGTGACCGCGGTCACCTTCGCGCCGGTACGAGGAAAGGTGGCCCCCCTTGCGGAGCGCACAGCTGACGATCGACCCGTCGTTCGCGATCGGAGCGGCGGACCGCCGGCTCTTCGGTTCCTTCGTCGAGCACATGGGGCGCTGCGTCTACGGCGGGATCTACGAGCCGGGCCACCCCACCGCCGACGACCGGGGGCTCCGCGGTGACGTGCTCGACCTGACCCGCGAGCTGGGCGTCTCCGTGGTCCGCTACCCCGGCGGCAACTTCGTCTCCGGCTACCGCTGGGAGGACGGCATCGGCCCGGTCGGCGACCGCCCCCGTCGGCTCGACCTGGCGTGGAAGACGATCGAGACCAACGCCTTCGGCCTCGACGAGTTCATGACCTGGGCCGCCGCGGCCGGGGTGGAGCCGATGATGGCGGTCAACCTCGGCACCCGGGGCGTGCAGGAGGCGTGCGACCTGCTCGAGTACGCCAACCACCCCGGCGGCTCCCAGCTCTCCGACCTGCGCCGCAAGCACGGCGCCGAGGAGCCGTACGGGGTGCGGCTCTGGTGCCTCGGCAACGAACTGGACGGCCCCTGGCAGGTCGGGCACAAGACCGCCGACGAGTACGGCCGGCTCGCCGCCGAGACGGCCCGGGCGATGAAGATGATCGACCCCTCGATCAGCCTGGTCGCCTGCGGCAGCTCCAACCGGCGGATGCCCACCTACGCCGCCTGGGAGGCCACCGTCCTGGAGCACACCTACGAGCACGTGGACTACATCTCCGCGCACACCTACTACGACCCGTCCGACGGCGACCGGGCGAGCATCCTGGCGTCCGCCGTGGACATGGACAACTTCATCACCGAGGTGGTCGCCACCGCCGACCACGTGGCCGCCAAGCAGCGGCACCGCCGCAAGCTGAAGATCTCGTTCGACGAGTGGAACGTCTGGTACGAGTCCCGCCTCAAGGCCGACCTGGACCGACGCGGCTGGGTCGAGGCGCCGGCGCTGATCGAGGACGACTTCACCGCCGTCGACGCGGTGGTCGTCGGCGACCTGCTGATCACCCTGCTCCGGCACGCCGACCGGGTCGGCGTCGCCTGCCAGGCCCAGCTCGCCAACGTCATCGCGCCGATCCGGACCCGCACCGGCGGTCCCGCCTGGCGGCAGAGCATCTTCCACCCGTTCGCCCTCACCGCCCGGTACGCCCGCGGCACCGTCCTGCGCACCGAGCCGGTCTCGCCGGCCTATGAGACGAAGAGGTACGGCGAGGTGCCGGTGCTGGACACCGTCGCGGTCCACGACGAGGAGACCGGTGAGCTGGCCGTCTTCGCCGTCAACCGGGGCTCGGACGACCTCGCGCTCGAGCTGGACCTGCGCGGGCTGCCGGAGCTGCGCCCCCGGGAACACCTGACCCTCGCGGCCGGCGCCGAGCCGGCGGCAACGAACACCGAGGCGGAGCCCGACCGGGTGACGCCACGGGAGCTCACCACCCCCACCTCTGACGGCGGCCGGTGCACCGTCCGGCTGCCCGCCTGCTCGTGGAACCTGCTGCGCTTCGCGGCTCAGCCCTGACCAGGCAGACTCCAACCCGTCCCCCAAGGAGAGACCGCATGATCCAGAACGAAATGAGCCGACGCCGGCTGCTCGGCCTCGGCGTCGGGCTCGGCACGGCGGCCACGCTGACCCTGGCCGGCTGCGGCGGTGGCAGCAGCACCCGCGAACCCGCCGGCGGCGGCAACGGCGGCAAGGACTACACCGGCCCCAAGGTCGACCTGAAGCTGTGGAACGGGTTCACCGGCGGCGACGGCGACATCTTCAAGAAGCTCGTCACCCAGTTCAACGGCGAGCACCAGAACATCGCGGTCAGCGTCGTCACCTACGAGTGGCAGGACTACTACAGCAAGCTCCCCGGCGCGGTCTCCAGCGGCAACGGCCCGGACATCGCGGTCATGCACATGGACCAGCTCGCCACCTTCGCCGCCCGTGGCGTGATCATGGAGCTGGACGACGTGGCGAAGACGCTGGAGCTGAGTGAGGGCGACTTCGCCCCGACCGTCTGGAAGGGCGGGATGTACCACGACAAGCGGTACGGCATCCCGCTGGACATGCACCCGCTCGGCTTCTACTACAACAAGGCGGTGATGCAGAAGGCCGGCCTGGACCCGAACAAGCCGCCGACCACGAAGGACGAGTACACCGCCGCCCTGGCTGAGCTGAAGAAGTCCGGTGTGCAGGGCTTCTGGGTCAGCCCCTTCCAGTTCACCGGCGGCATGACCTTCTACTCCCTGCTGCACCAGTGGGGCGGCACCCTCTTCGACGGCGATGTCGCCAAGGCCACCTTCAACTCCGACCCGGCCGTCGAGGCGTGTACCTGGCTGGTCGACATGATCAAGCAGGGGTACTCCCCGGCCAACGTCGGCCAGGACGCCGACTACCTGGCCCTCAAGAGCGGCAAGAACGCGTTCAACTGGAACGGCATCTGGCAGATCAACGACCTGAAGAAGAGCCCGCAGGTGCAGTGGGGCGTCGCGCCGCTGCCGCAGATCGGCAGCCAGAAGGCCGCCTGGGCCAACTCGCACAACTTCACCATCGTCAAGCAGCGCAGCGCCGACAACAACAAGGTCGCCGGCGCGAAGGTCTTCATCAACTGGCTCAGCCAGCACTCCCTCGACTGGGCCAAGGGCGGCCAGGTGCCGGCCCGTAAGGCGGTCCGGGAGAGCGCGGACTTCAAGGCCCTCACCGAGGTCAACGCCCTGGCGCCCGAGCTGGAGTACGCCGCCTTCCCGCCGGCCGCCCCCGGTCTCGGCGAGGTGATGACCACCTTCTACAACTCCTTCAACGAGGCGGCGCTCGGCAAGAAGCCGCCGAAGAAGGCCCTGGACGACGGCGTGGCCAAGGCCAACAAGCAGCTCGAGGACAACCGCAAGAAGTACGGGAGCTGATCCGCCGTGGCGGACGTGATCGAGGTCGGGGCGGCGCGCGGCGACGCGCCGCCCCCGGCGGGGCGGCTCCGCCGTCGGGGTGTCACCGAGCGGGGAAACCGGGCCACCCCGTACCTCTTCCTCGCGCCGTACCTGGTCCTGTTCACGGTCTTCGGGCTGGCGCCGATCCTCTTCGGGGTCTGGATCAGCCTCCACCAGTGGGACCTCCAGCTGCCGAACCGGCCGTTCACCGGGCTGGAGAACTACCGCGATCTCTTCTCCAGCGACTCGGCCGACTACGGCGACTGGTGGTCCAGCGTCCGGGCCACGGCGATCTTCACCGTCCTGTCGGTGCCGCTGCTGGTGGTCGTACCGCTGGGGTTGGCGCTGCTGCTGAACCGGTCCTTCCCGGGACGGACGTTCTTCCGGGCGGCCTTCTTCGCCCCGTACGTCCTCGGTGTCGCGGTGATCGGCCTGCTCTGGCGCTTCCTGCTGGACGCGAACCTGGGCCTGGTCAACCGGCTGCTCGGGGTGCTCGGCCTGCCGTCGGACACGCCCTGGGTGACGGACGTTCCGTGGGCCTGGGTGTCGCTGGTCGGGGTGACGGTCTGGTGGACCTGCGGCTTCAACGCGGTGATCTACCTGGCCGGCCTGCAGGACATCCCGGCGGAGTTGTACGAGGCGGCGAAGGTCGACGGCGCGAACGGCTGGGACCGCTTCCGCCACGTCACCCTCCCCGGGCTGCGCCCGGTGCTGCTCTTCGTGCTGACCACCACGATCCTCGCCTCGGCGAACGTCTTCGGGCAGTCGTTCCTGATCACCCAGGGCGCGCCGGGCGAGCAGACCCGGACGGTGGTGTGGCGGATCGTGGACGAGGGGCTGCGCAATTACGACGTTGGTCAGGCGGCCGCGATGAGCGTGCTCTTCGCGCTGATGCTGGCGGTGGTCAGCATCGTGAACTTCCGGCTGTTCCGGTACCGGGAAGACTGAGGGGGCGACGATGACGAGTCTGCGTCGCGGCGGGCGCTACGCCGTGCTGCTGCTGATCACCGCGGTCTTCGTGACCCCGCTGGTGTGGATGGCCCTGACCTCGCTGAAGACCTACGCCGACGCGCAGCAGGACCCGCCGAGCTGGCTGCCGCACCCGTTCTCCACCTACGGGTACGACGCGATCCTCAACAACACCGCCAACCCGGTGCTGCGCTGGTTCGTCAACAGCATGCTGGCGGCCAGCCTGCACACGCTGCTGGTGCTGGTCACCGCCTCGATGGCCGCGTACGCCCTGGCCCGGCTGCGGTTCGCCGGCCGGAAGCTGAGCTTCGCCCTGATCGTGGGCACGCTGTTCCTTCCGCCCACCTCGCTGATCATCCCGAACTTCGTGATCGCCGACCGGCTGAACTGGATCGACACGCTGACCGTCGTGGTGGTGCCGGGGGCGGCGAGCGCGTTCGGGGTGTTCTTCCTCCGGCAGTTCTTCCTCTCCATCCCGCGGGAGCTGGAGGAGGCGGCGGTGCTGGACGGCGCCAACCACTGGGAGGTCTTCACCCGGGTGCTGCTGCCGCTGTCGAAACCGGCGCTGGCCACCCTCGCGGTGCTGTCGTTCCTCACCAACTGGAACGACTTCCTCTGGCCGGTCTACGTGCTGTTCAGCCCGGAACGGCTCACCCTGCCGGCCGGCCTGGGCCTGCTCCAGGGCGCGTACGTGACCGACTACCCGGTGATCATGGCCGGGGCGGTGCTGGCCAGCGTGCCGGTGCTGATCCTGTTCGTGGTCGCGCAACGCCACATCATCCAGGGCGTCTCCCGCAGCGGCCTGAAGGGATGAGCAGCGGGACCCGCCGGCGACGCGGCGCGGTGGCCCTGGCCGCCGCGCTGCTCGTCGCCGGTTGCGGCAGCGGGGAACCCACTCCCAGTACGGCAGAGGACGGGCACGTGTTCACCAACCCGGTCGTCCGGAGCGACGCCCCCGACCCGCAAGCGATCCGGGTGGGCGAGACCTGGTACCTGTTCCACACCAACAGCGGCGGCCAGAACGTCCCGGTGCTCACCTCCCCCGACCTGGTGGAGTGGACGGAGGCGGGGGACGCCCTGCCAGAACTGCCCGGCTGGGCCGACGCCGGGAAGAACTGGGCGCCCGAGGCGATCGAGCTGGCGCCGGAGAAGTTCCTGCTCTACTACACGGTGGCGGACCGGTCCTCCGGGCGGCAGTGCATCGGCCGGGCTGTCGCCGACAAGCCGATCGGCCCGTACCGGGACGACTCGACCGTCCCGCTGCTCTGCCAGGCGGAGCTGGGCGGGTCGATCGACGCCAGCCCGTACCGGGACACCGACGGCAGTCTCTGGCTGCTCTGGAAGAACGACGGCAACGCGATCGGCGTGGACACCTGGCTCTGGTCGCAGCAGATCAGCCCGGACGGGCTGCGCCTGGTCGGTGAGCCGGCGAAGCTGCTGAAGCAGACCGAGCCGTGGGAGGGCGCGCTGATCGAGGGCCCGTTCTTCTACCGGCACGACGGCCGGCTCTTCCTCTTCTTCGCCGCCAACGCGTATGACAAGGACACCTACGCCGAGGGGTACGCGGTCTGCGAGTCGCCCACCGGGCCGTGCGTGAAGGCCGCGGAGAACCCGATCCTGAAGTCCAACGCGGCGGCGTCGGGCCCCGGCCACGCCTCGATGGTGGAGAAGGACGGCCGCACCTGGCTGCTCTACCACGCCTGGCCGCCGGGCCAGGAGGGCAGCACCGACCCCGGCCGCCAGGTCTGGCTCGACGAGGTCACGTGGGAGAACGGCAAGCCCGTGGTCAAGGGCCCGACAGGGACCGCTCAACACCGCCCCTGACCCCTCGCCCTCACTCCCCCACGCTTTCACGGAAAGAGTGGCTATTCGGCGTCGAATAGCCACTCTTTCCGTGAATGAGGGCCCGGGGTGGGGGACCGGGGGTCAGCGGAGCGCGGCGGCCGGTTCCTCTGCGGCGGCCTGCTCGCGGCGGGCGAGGCGGTTGCGGCGGTAGCCGTACCCGAAGTAGATGATCCCGCCGAGCACCATCCAGACGAGGAACCGGATCCAGGTCTCCACCGACAGGTTGAGCATCAGGTAGAGGCAGGCCAGTGCGGAGACGATCGGCAGCACCGGGGAGAACGGCACCTTGAACGACCGCTCCAGGTCGGGGCGCTTGCGGCGCAGGATCGGCACCGCGACGGAGACCAGCACGAACGCGCAGAGCGCGCCGATGCTGACCAGGTCGGCGAGCGCGGAGAGCGGCAGGAAGCCGGCGAGCAGCGCCACGCCGATCGTCATGATCGCCGAGATCCGGTACGGGGTGCCCCAGCGCGGGTGCACCTTGGCGATGGACGGCGGGATGAGCCCGTCGCGGGCGATCGCGAAGCCGATCCGGCCCATGGCGACCAGGTCCACCAGGATGACGCTGGTCAGGCCGGCGATGGCGGCGATGGACACCAGGACGGCGGCCCAGCCGGCGCCGACCGCCTTGAAGGCCGAGGCGATCGGGGCGCCCTCGTCGATGTCGGTGTAGCGGACCATGCCGACCACGACCAACGAGACGCCGATGTACAGCACGGTCGAGATGACCAGCGTGCCGAGGATGCCGAGGGGTAGGTCCCGGCGTGGCTTCTTCGTCTCCTCGCCGAGGTTCGCCACGGCCTCGAAGCCGGTGTACGCGAAGAACACCACCGCCGCGGCGGTGAGCACGCCGGCGAAGCCGAAGACGGACGGCTCCAGCCCGAAGATCGCCTGGGTGACCGGCTGCCGGATGCCGTCCTCCCCGCCGCCGGCCGGCTCGGCCGAGGGGATGAACGGGCTCAGGTTGGCCGCCTTCACGAAGAACAGCCCGGCGACCACGATGAAGACGCAGATGGCGACCTTCACCAGGACCAGGATGTTGGTGAGCCGCGCGGACTCGCGGATGCCGACGATGCCGACCACGCCGAGGATCAGCACGACGGCCATCGCGCCGAGGTTGACGATGCTGCCCTCCTCGGCGAACCAGGCACTGGGCAGGTTGAACAGGGAGGCGAGGTAGCCGGACCAGCCTCTGGCCACCACCGCCGAGCCGAGCGCGAACTCCAGCAGCAGGTCCCAGCCGATGATCCAGGCGGCGATCTCACCCATGGTCGCGTACGCGTAGGTGTAGGCGCTGCCGGCGGTCGGCACGCTGGACGCCAGCTCGGCGTAGCAGAGCGCGGCGAGCAGGGCCACCACCCCGGCGATGGCGAACGAGACCACCACACCCGGGCCGGCGTGGTTCTTCGCCTCGATCCCGGTGAGCGTGAAGATGCCGGTGCCGATCACGATGCCGATGCCGAAGCCCATCAGGTCGACGGCGCCGAGCCGGCGGCGCAGTCCCAGCCGGCCGTCGGTCCCGTCGGCGTCCCCCTGGGCCAGCACGTCCTTGATCGGTTTGGTCCGGAGTACGGACACTCGGCCACCTCCCCGCCGTGTGACCACCACGGTGGTGGCCCGGTGATCGGCCAAGCTACCCAGCTGGCGTCCCGCCAACCCCTGACGGTCGGTGTCGGCAAACTCACCGGCGGGCGTGTGAGCCGGGTCACCCTCCGACATTCGGCCCGATCTGTCCGTCGATCCGCCCGGAAGTCTTGCGCCACCCGGGGAATAGTGAAAGTTTTCTACCGGCGACAGATGTTCTGCGGCGAATCTTGCCGGATGCGCCCGGGCGTCCGTCGTCCGACACCCTCCCCGGGAGCCCCAACCGAAGGGACCGCACCGCATGAAGGCAACTCGGCTCAGAGCCGCCGGGCTGGCCGTGGCGCTGTTCGGCGCGCTCGTCGCCGGCACCCCCGCCAGCGCCGCGGAGAGCGACACGGCGACCGACCCCACCTCGACCACCTGCGTCACCAACCCGGCCACCCCGAAGCGGCAGTTCCGGGCCATGTGGATCGCGTCGGTGACGAACATCGACTGGCCCAGCAAGGCGTCCTGGACCGCGCCCGACCAGATCGCCAAGCAGAAGGCGGAGTACCTGGGCTGGCTCGACCTGGCGCAGAAGCTCAACCACAACGCCGTCGTGGTCCAGGTCCGCCCGACCGCCGACGCCTTCTGGCCGTCACCGTACGAGCCGTGGTCGGAGTACCTGACCGGCGTGCGCGGCCAGAACCCGGGCTGGGACCCGCTGGCCTTCCTCGTCGAGGAGTCGCACAAGCGCAACCTCGAGTTCCACGCCTGGTTCAACCCGTACCGGGTGTCCATGCCGGCCCCGAGCGGCGCCGGCGCGGACCTCTCCAAGCTGGCCCCGGACGCCCCCGCCCGGCAGCACCCGGACTGGGTCTTCGCCTACCCGCCGGCCGGGGTGGCCGGCAGCCGGCTCTACTACAACCCCGGCATCCCCGAGGTCCGCGAGTTCGTCCAGACCGCGATGATGGACGCGGTCAACCGGTACGACATCGACGGCGTGCACTTCGACGACTACTTCTACCCGTACCCGAGCGGCAGCTACCAGTACCCGGACGACGCCACCTTCGCCGAGTACAACCGGGGCTTCACCAACAAGGCCGACTGGCGGCGGGACAACATCAACCTGCTGATCCAGGAGATGAACGCCAAGATCAAGGCGGTCAAGCCGTGGGTGAAGTTCGGGGTCAGCCCGTTCGGCATCTGGCGGAACACGTCGGTCGACCCGCTCGGCTCGGACACCACGGGCAGCCAGTCGTACGACATCATCTCCGCCGACACCCGTAAGTGGATCAAGGAGGAGTGGATCGACTACGTCGTGCCGCAGCTCTACTGGTACATCGGCCAGTACCCGGCAGCCGACTACGCCCGGCTGGTGCCGTGGTGGGCCGAGCAGGTGCGCGGCACCACCGTGCAGCTCTACATCGGCCAGGCCGACTACAAGAGCGGTGAGCCGGCGTACGGGTCGTACTGGATGAACCCGTACGAGCTGCGGAACCACCTGACGCTCAACCGGTCGTACCCGGAGGTGCTCGGGAACGTGCACTTCTCCGCGGTGCAGGTACGGGCCAACCGGCTCGGCGCGACGGACATCTACGCCGCCGAGCACTACTCCCGCCCGGCGCTGGTCCCGGCGATGACCCACCTGCCGTCCCAGCCGCTGCTCGCCCCGGTGGTCACCGCCTCCGAGCGGGAGGCCGACGGGGTGCGCCTGAACTGGCGGCAGCCGGCCGACGGCGAGGGCCCGCTGGGCACCGCCACGTCGTACGCGATCTACCGGTTCGACGGGGCCGGTATCGCGCAGGAGTGCGACTTCGCGGACGCCGCCCACCTGGTCGCCACGGTGCGCGGTACCGCCGACGACGTGCAGTCGTGGGTGGACGCCACCGCCGCGGCCGGCCGTCCGTACACCTACTACGTGACCGCGCTGGACCGGCTGGCGAACGAGAGCCCGGTCAGCCCGCCGCACTTCGTGCACTGACCTCTCCCGAATGCCCCGGGGCGCTCCGGCGACCCGGGCCATTCGTCTGTTTGGACGGATGTCAGGAACAGTCCGGCGAGGCCATCGCCGGCCATCAATACATTGATCGAGACTGATGGGCAGTCCGGTGACCACCGGTGTTCCGCCGTACCGCACACCCCGCGGAGGTGCCCGTGTCCAGACGTCTCGCCACCCTCCTCGCCGCCGGCGCGTTGGCCCTGCTCACCACATTCGGCATCGCCTCGCCCGCGGCGGCGGCGGTGAGCACCGAGCAGAAGCTCGGCGTGTTGTGGAGCTGGACCCAGACCAGCGCCACCAGCTACAACGCCTGGAACGCGGGCCGGCTGAACCAGGCCGCCTGGTCCGAGTACGCCTTCGACTGGTCCACCGACTACTGCTCGTCGAGTCCGGACAACCGCTCGGCTTCAACTTCCGCCTGTCCTGCTACCGGCACGACTTCGGGTACCGCAACTACAAGGCGATGGGTCAGTTCTCGGCCAACAAGTCCCGACTGGACAGCGCCTTCTACGCCGACCTGAAACGGGTCTGCGCCACCTACAGCTACGTGGTCCGCCCGGCGTGTTACAGCCTCGCCTGGACCTACTACGAGGCGGTCCGCACCTTCGGCTCCGTCGCGGCGGTCCAGCAGTCCGACATCGACCGCGCCGCCCGAATGAAGGCCGACGCCGAACACCGCGCCGCCCTGCGCTGACCCACCTTCCTCCTTCCCACCCCACCCGCTTCGATTGATCAAGAAGTTTGCGTCCTCCGGCAGGCCGGATC
>JBARAE010000804.1:0-1631 GCA_049791715.1 Micromonospora sp. | reverse complement strand
GCGCTCACCTTCGGCGCCGGACCGCGGGGGTGCCCCGGTGAGCGGCACGCCCTGGCCCTGGCCTGCGGCGTGGTGGACGTGCTGCGCCGCCGCTGCCGCCGCACCGACGACCCGATCCGGTACGACGCCCATCCCACTCTGCGTGTCCCGACCAGCGTCGAGGTGAGAATCCGATGAACGACCGCTACGCCGCCTTCCATGCCCTGCACCGGCCGGGCCGGCCGCTGCTGCTCCCGAACGCCTGGGACCACGCCTCCGCCGCGGCGCTGGCCGCGCGGGGACACCCGGCGATCGGCACCACCAGCCTCGGGGTCGCCGCCGCCAACGGCTTACCGGACGGGGCGGGCGCGACCCGGGCGGAGAACCTGGCCCTCGCTCGCCGACTGCGCCGGCTCCGGGTGCTGTGCACCGTCGACGTGGAGGGCGGCTTCAGCGACGACCCGACGGCCGTGGCGGAGTACGTCGCCGAGCTGGCCGGGCTCGGCGTGGTCGGGGTCAACCTGGAGGACGGCCGGCCCGACGGCACCTTGGCGGGACCGGGGGTGACGGCAGCGAAGGTCGCCGCGGTCAAGGCTGCCGTGCCCGGACTGTTCGTCAACGCCCGCACCGACGCCTGGTGGCTCGCGGTGCCCGGGCCGCTCGAGGAGGCCCTGGACCGAGCTCGCGCCTACCGGCAGGCGGGCGCGGACGGCATCTTCGTCCCCGGCGCGCCGGACGCCCTGGTCGGCCTGCTCGCCGCGGAGGTCGGCGCGCCGCTGAACGTGCTGCACCGGCCGGGTGGCCTGAGCCTGGCCGAGCTGGGCCGGCTCGGGGTGGCGCGGGTCAGCACCGGCTCGCTGCTGTTCCGCGCCGCGCTCGGCGCCGCGCTGGACGTCGCGGAGGCCGTCCAGTCCGGCCGGGACGGCGGACTCCCCACCGTTCCGTCGTACGCGCAGGTGCAGGAGCTGACAGGAGGACGGGTTGATGCCCCTTAGGGGGAGATAAGAGGATTGCTCCAGCTCCTTCCTTTCCGGTGGTTACGGTGTGCTTCATCACACCGTGTCCTGCCAGGAGGAGGACCCGACATGCGCGTGCCCAGCCGAAGCGCCCACCACCATCCCGGGCCTGCCGTCGCGTCCAGCGCGCCCGTACGTCGGTTGCCCTCGCCGTCCCCGGCCCGGCCCTCCACTCGGCCGTCGCCGCCGGAACCGGACCTGGCCGCCTACCGGGCGGCGGTCGCGGAACTGCTGGTCGAGGTGGGCGCCCTCGCCGACGCCCCCTCCGCGGCCGCCCGCCAGGTGCTGGTCGACCAGCGACTGCGCGAGCCGGCGATCGCCGCGGTGCTCGAAGCCACCCCGCAGGGTTTCGTCGGGGCCCGGGAGACGCTGCTGCTGGAGATGGCCCGCTACCAGCCCAACGCGCGTTCCTCCGCCGGCGACCTGACCGCGCTGGTCCGGATCTACCTGCTGTCCCGCATCGACGTGATGTGGTGGCGGGACACCCCGGTCTTCCCCACCGACGCGCAGGTCAACAGCAGCATCGACCTGGTCGACCTGGAGTGGCTGCGCCGCCGCGACCTTCTCCGCTTCCGCTACCAGGAACAGCCGGTCGGCATCCTCGGCCGCGGCGCGCGGGCGGTGAGCCGCCGGCTG
>JBARAE010000803.1:0-2495 GCA_049791715.1 Micromonospora sp. | reverse complement strand
GTTCCGGTCGGGCCTCGTTCGGCACCGCCGCACGGGCGAGCGTCGGTGCGGCGAGCGTCGGCTCTGCGGCCGTCGGCGGTCGTGCGGCCGTGGCCCGCGCCGGTGTCCCCGGCATGGTGGGCGGTGGTCCGGGTGGACCCGGTGGCCCGAACGGGCCGGGTCGGGGCGGGCGCGGTGGCCGAGGTGACGACCCGGCAGCGGCGGCCCGGGCGAAGAAGCGCCGGCGGATCAACATCCTCATCGCCAGCTTCGCGGTCTTCATCATGCTCGCCGGCATCGGCGTGGTCGGCTTCACCTACTACTCGACCAAGATGATCCTCCCCGAGGACACCATCCCGCCGCTGTCCACCACCATCTATTCGGCGGACAAGAAGGTCATCGCCAAGGTCGGTGACCAGAACCGGCAGCTCGTCACCATCAAGGACATCCCGCAGCACGTGCAGGACGCGGTCGCCGCGGCGGAGGACCGGAACTTCTACCGGCACTCCGGTGTGGACTACAAGGGCATCGCCCGCGCCGCCTGGAACAACCTGACCGGCGGCGACAAGCAGGGTGCCTCGACCATCACCCAGCAGTACGCCCGCAACGCGTTCGACAATCTCAACCAGGACACGTACGGCCGCAAGGTGAAGGAGGCGATCCTCGCCTCCAAGCTGAACGACAAGTACGACAAGCCGACGATCATGCAGCACTACCTGAACATCGTCTACTTCGGGCGGGGTGCGTATGGCATCGAGGCGGCAGCATCGACGTACTTCGGCAAGCACACCAACCAGCTGACCGTGGCGGAGGCCGCCGTACTCGCCGCGCTGATCAAGCAGCCGGAGCCGACTGCCACCCACAAGGGCTACGACCCGGCGATCAACCCGACAGCCGCCCTGGACCGCTGGAACTACGTCATCGGCGGCATGATCACCGAGGGCTGGCTGGACGCGGCCGGCAAGCCGGCGCACCCCACCGAGTACCCGAAGACGATCAAGAAGCCCTCGAAGAACAACGGCGCGGACTTCGGCGTCAACACGCCGTACGGCAACGTGATCAACTACGTCTCCCAGGAAATGCGCGAGATGAAGCTGTGCACCGACGACGAGGCGACGGTCACCCCGAACCGGCCGCTCTGCTCGCAGGCCCTGAGCCGGGGCGGCTACCGCATCACCACCACCATCGACACCAGGATCCAGAGGGCGGCGCTCGATGCGGCGCAGCGGGCTACCAAGGGCTCCGAACTCTATGGCCAGCCGAAGAACCTGATGGCGGCCGTGGTGTCAATCGAACCGAAGACCGGTGCGGTGCGCGCCTACTACGGCGGCGACAACGGCACCGGCACCGACTACGCCGGCAAGAACATGGACAACGGGGTGCTCAGCGGCGGCCACTCCCCGGGTTCGAGCTTCAAGATCTACACCCTGGCCGCGGCGCTCAAGGCCGACATCTCCATCAAGTCGCGGTGGAAGGGCTCGGCGTTCACCCCGGAGGGGGTGAAGTTCAAGGTCAGCAACGCCGGCGCCGACAAGGTCTCCTGCGGCGACTCCTGCACCCTCGAGGTTTCGACGCTGAAGTCGCTGAACGTGCCGTTCTACTACATCACCGAGAAGATCGGCCCGGACAAGGTGCTCGACATGGCCAAGCAGGCGGGCGTCACCACCATGTGGCGGACCGACACCAACCCGGCCAAGGCGTACGACCTGACCAAGGCGGACCCGAAGGACCTGGCCCCGTCGCCCTTCTTCAACGTGATCGGCTACGGCCAGTACCCGATCACCGTGCTGGACCACGCCAACGGCGTCGCCACCTTCGCCAACGAGGGCGTCTACAACAAGGCGCACTTCGTGAAGAAGGTGGAGAAGCAGAACGTCGGCACCGGCAGGTGGGAGCCGATCGGCGGCGAGAAGCTCGACCCCAAGAAGCGCATCTCCAAGGACATCGTCGCCGACGTCACCTCCGTGCTGGAGCAGTACCCGACGAAGTCGTCGCACCGCCCGCTCGACGACGGCCGAAAGGTCGCCGAGAAGACCGGCACCTGGGAGCTGGGCGACGACAGCACGGAGAACGGTGACGCCTGGATGATCGGGTACACCCCGCAGCTCGCCACCGCCGTATGGGTCGGCAACCTCAAGGACCGGAAGCCGATCCGCATGAAGCAGAACGGGGAGATGATCAAGATCAGTGGTGCCACCATGCCGGGTGCCATCTTCCAGCGCTTCATGAACGACGCGCTCAAGGGCGAGGACAAGAAGGACTTCCCGCCCGCCGCGCACGTCGGTAGCGACGACGCCGGCAACGGCGAGGCACCCCCGCCGCCGCCGACGCAGCAGACCTGCGACCCGTTCGGGCTCTTCTGCCCGCCGGACGGTGGCGGCAACGGCAACGGCAATGGCAACGGCGGAGGCCCCGGCCCCGGGGGCGGCGGCGGTGGTGGCGGGATCCTCCCCACCACACCACCGCGCTACACCTACTGACGGAAAGCGCATCGCCGACGGCGGCCGGACCACGCG
>JBARAE010000802.1:0-2656 GCA_049791715.1 Micromonospora sp. | reverse complement strand
CGGCGGCCGCCGCGGCACCCGGTCCGGTCACCCTGCTGGTGAACAACGCCGGAGGCGCCCGCGGCCTGGACCCGGTCGAGTCCGGCTCGATCGGCGACTGGCAGTGGATGTACGACGTCAACGTGCTCGGCACGCTCCGGGTCACCCAGGCACTGCTGCCCGCGCTGGAGGCGTCCGGGGCCGGCACCGTCGTGATCGTCAGCTCCACCGCCGGCTTCGTCGTCTACGAGGGCGGCGGCGGGTACTCGGCGGCGAAGCACGCGCAGACGGCGATGGCCGGCACCCTGCGCCTGGAGCTGTGCGGGCGCCCGATCCGGGTGATCGAGATCGACCCGGGCATGGTGAAGACCGAGGAGTTCGGCCTGGTCCGCTTCGACGGCGACGCCGATCGGGCTGCCGCCGTCTACGCCGGGGTCGCCGAGCCGCTGCTCGCCGACGACATCGCCGACTGCATCGCCTGGTGCGCCACCCGTCCGCAGCACGTCAACGTGGACCGGCTGGTGGTCCGCCCACTCGCCCAAGCGGCCCAGCACAAGGTGCACCGGGTGAGCTGAGGTGGTGCAGCGCCGGCCGTTGGGGGTCGTCACCCGGGGGACGACGAATCCCAACCGGCTCCGGCGGGTCGACAACTGGATCGTCGAGACCTGCGGCGACGCGCTGCGTGACGCGGCCGATCCGCTGGTGGTGGACCTCGGCTACGGCGCCACCCCGGTCACCGCGGTCGAGCTGCGGGCCCGGCTCGCCACCGGGCTCCGTCCGGACGTCCGGGTGGTCGGGCTGGAGATCGACCCGGTACGCGTGGCCGCCGCCCAGCCGGCCGCCGACCCGCCCGGGTTGGCCTTCGCCCGGGGCGGCTTCGAACTGGCCGGGCTCCGCCCCACTCTGGTCCGGGCGTTCAACGTCCTGCGCCAGTACGACGAGAGCGAGGTCGCCGACGCCTGGCGGACCATCACCGACCGGCTGGCCCCGGGCGGGCTGCTGGTCGAGGGGACCTGCGACGAACTGGGCCGGCTGGGGTCCTGGGTACTGCTGGACGCGGCCGGCCCGCGCACCCTGACGCTGGCCGCGAAGCTGACCACCCTGGAGAGCCCGGCCCAACTGGCCGAACGCCTGCCCAAGGCGCTGATCCATCGCAACGTCCCCGGCGAGCGGATCCACGACCTGCTGCGTGCCCTGGACGACGCCTGGCTGTCCGCCGCCGGCTACGCACCCTTCGGCCCCCGCCACCGCTGGGTCGAAGCGGTGAGCGCCCTGAAGCGGGCCGGCTGGCCCGTCCTCGACCGCCCCCGCCGCTGGCGCCACGGCGAACTGACCCTCCCCTGGCCCACGGTCGCCCCCGACTGACCCCCCTCTCGGCCGGCCCCGGCCCCCTCTCGCCCGGGTTGATCATGAGGTTGGCCGCGGTTTCATGTCCGTTTTGTCGCCGCTAACCTCATGATCAACGCGATCCCGGGGTGGCCGGGGGGTGGGGGGTGGGCGGTCAGATGGTGCAGTTGATGAGGACGGGTTCGGGGTGGAGGGTGACGCCGAACCGGTCGTGGACGGCGTCGCGGATCTCCCTGGCCAGGGCCACCAGGGCTGCGGTGCTCGCCGTGCCGCTGTGGTTGGTGAGGGCGAGGGTGTGTTTGCTGGAGATGGCCACGCCCTCCGGGCCGGGGTGGCCCTTGGCGAAGCCGGCCCTGTCGATCAGCCACGCCGCGCTGACCTTGACCACGTCCCCGGCTCCCGGCCAGGAGGGGGGCTCGCCCAGGTCGGCGGCGCGCTCCCGGAGCAGCTCGTACGCCTCCCGCTCCAGCACCGGGTTGGTGAAGAACGAGCCCACCGACCAGGTGTCCGGGTCGTCGGCGTCGAGGACCATGCCCTTGCCGGCGCGCAGCCGCAGCACGGTGGCCCGGGCGTCGGCCAGCGGCACCCGGTCACCGACCTCCACGCCGAGCGCCCGGGCCAGTTCGGCGTAGCGCACCGGGCCGGAGAGCGGCGAGCGGGCCAGCCGGAAGTCGACCGCGAGCACCGCCCACCGGTCGCTGTACTTGAAGATGCTGGACCGGTACGCGAAGCCGCAGTCCGCCGCGTCGATCCGGCCGACGCTGCCGTCGGTGGTGTCGTACACCTGGACGCCGGTGATGGTCTCGGCCACCTCCTGGCCGTACGCGCCGACGTTCTGGATCGGGGTGGCGCCCGCCGAGCCGGGAATGCCGGAGAGGCATTCCAGTCCGGACCAGCCGTTGGCGACGGTGGCGGCGACCAGGTCGTCCCAGGGCTCGCCGGCCTCGACGCGTACGGTCACGGTGTCGTCGTCCTCGGCGACCACCCGGTAGCCGCGGGAGCGGACCAGCACCACCGTGCCGGGGAAGCCCTGGTCGCCGATCACCACGTTGCTGCCGCCGGCGAGGATGAGGACCTGCTCGTCCCGGCCCTGCGCTTCCTGCACCTTTTGTACGATTTCCTCGGCGCTGGTGGCGGTCTCCAACCGTTCGGCGGCACCACCGAGGCGGAGTGTGGTGTATCTCGCCAGGGTGGCCGGGTCGTTCGGGTCGGCTCCGGTCGTCAATTCGGCGTAGACGTCTGACACGCCTTTCACCCTAGGCTGAGGGGTAGCCGCGGCACCCACTGGTGGCCCGGTCACCCCCGGGAGGATTGCGATGAGCAGACTGCA
>JBARAE010000801.1:0-6543 GCA_049791715.1 Micromonospora sp. | reverse complement strand
CCCGCGAGCAGCGGCAGCCAGAGGGTCCACAGCACCTGCCGCCACGGCCCACCGGCGGTGGCGCGGGCCAGCACCACCCCGTCCCCGCCGGGCAACGCCCGCCCCTCGACCAGCACCCGCTCGCCGTTGACCAACCGCCGGCCGGAGACGTCCCGGCCGGCCGCCACCCGCGTCACCACCTGGCGGGGCAGTCCAGGGCGGTCCACAGTGCCGTCCTGGATGACGTACACGTCGATGTGCTGCTGGCGGAGCTGGCGGATCAGCCGTTCTCCGGCGGTGTCCCGCTGCCGGACGGACCGGATCCGGAGCACGTCGGCGGCGAGCCGGGCCTGGGCGGCGAGGGCCTCCTGGTCGCGCCGCTCCGCGCCGCGTACCGCCAGCGGCACCGCGACCAGCGCGGTCACCAGCACCGACACCAGGGCCACCGCGCAGGTGACGAGCACCGCCCGGCTGGTGAGGGTGCCGGCGAAGCGATGCCGGGGCGGCGCCGGCGCGGGACGCGGCCCGATCACCGGCAACGCGATGGTGGGCTGGTGCGGCCGGGGACCGGGGTCGGGGCGTCCCCCTGGGCCGGTCGGCGGGTGCGGGCTTGCCGGGTCAGGCATCGGCCGCGTATCCGACGCCGCGGTGGGTGCGGATCACACTGGCCCGGCCGAGCTTGGCGCGGACCTGCGCGACGTGCACGTCCACCGTTCGCGTCCCGCCGTGCGCGGCGTAGCCCCAGACCCCCGCCAGCAGTTCCTCCCGGGTGAACACCCGGCCGGGCCGGGCCATCAGGTGGGCGAGCAGGTCGAACTCGGTGGAGGTGAGCTGCACCGGGCTGCCCGCGGCGGTCACCGTGCGGCGGGCCGGGTCGAGGGTGACCGGGCCGACCACCCGGGGCTGCTCCGCACCGACCGGCGTACCGGCGGCGCGGCGCAGCACCGCCCGGACCCGGGCGACCAGCTCACGCGGGCTGAACGGCTTCGTCACGTAGTCGTCCGCGCCGAGCTCCAGGCCGACGACCCGGTCGACCTCGTCGTCCCTGGCGGTGAGGAAGATGACCGGCGTCCAGTCGCCGGCCTCCCGCAGCCGCCGACAGATCTCGGTACCGGCCAGGCCGGGCAGCGCGATGTCGAGCACGCAGGCCACCGGGCGCAGCCGCCGTGCGGCGGCCAGGCCGGCCGCGCCGTCCCGTTCCAGGTGTACGCCGAACCCGTCCCGGGTCAGGTAGAGCCGAACCAGGTCGGCGATGGCGGGCTCGTCCTCCACCACGAGGACCAGCCCGCGCGGTGTGGTGTCGGCGGTCACCGGCCCATGATTACGGACCGGTGGCCGTCGGGGACGTCCGGGCGATGTTCGGGTTCGGTAAGGAGACGCCTCAGCGCACCGCGGCCGGGCGGAACACGGCCGGCCGGGCGGTGGCCGACGGCTCGCCGATGGTGGCGACCAGCCGTTCCGCGGGCGTGCGCAGCCGGGTCCGGAACGCGTGGTGGAGCAGCGTGTCGAGCTGCCAGACCTGCTTCGGGTGGTGGGTACGGATCACGAACCGCTCGCGTATCCCGTCGATCGCGGTGGCCGCCAGCTCGACGCTGTGGTGACGGGGGTCCGGGCTCCAGGTGACGTTGCTCAGCTCGCGCAGCTCGGTGTTGAGGTGCAGGCGGAGTCGGTGCAGCACCCGGGTCTGCTGGGTGACCACCAGCCGTCGGTGGGTGAGGAGCATCAGGTACTCGCCGCCGACCGGGTGCTCGGGCCGGCTGCACCGGGTGACCAGGATGGGGGCGTCGCCGGAGCCGACGCACCGGCGGAAGATCGGCAGGTGCCGGCTGACCGTCTGAGCCGCCAGCCCGGTCTCGGCGGCGGCCGGAAGGAACGTTCGTGAGAAGACGTCCATGCCTTGTGCAACGACGGCTGACCAGGGGTGACATGGGTCACGTCGGGATTTCCTGCAAGTTGCAGACCGCTCGTCGCACCGGCTGTCCGACATCGGCGCGTCAGTGACTCGCGGCGCGCCACGGATGGTTACCGGCCGGGCGTCAGAGCCACCGCAGCGACTGGCCGTGGGGGCCGGTCCAGGCGAGCGGCCGGCCGTCCAGCGCGAGCAGGAAGTGCGCCGGGCCGGCGGGCGCCGGCACGTCGGTGGTGGCACCGGGGAGCACCCCGGGCGCCTCGTTGGAGATCCAGTGTCCGGGCAGCCCGCCGACCAGCTCGACGAACGCGGCCCGGGTCTCCGTCGACACGTACGCCAGGACCGCACTGTGGAAGATCACCAGGGTGGCGTCCCGGGGTGCGGTGGCGGCAAGCGGCGGCAGGTCGGTGAGCAGGTCGCCCCGGTGCACCGGTGCGGGTGCGGCGCGCGCGATGTCGGCGGCCGCCCGCAACCGTTCCCGCCGCTCGTGCTGCTCGGGCCAGACCAGGGCGGTCAGCCAGCGCAGGTCGTCCGGGTGGGCGACGTCGAGCGGGTTCAGGTCGAGCCCGGCCCGCCACACCACCTCCGGCACCCGGTCGGGGAGCGGTACGTCGCCCTCGACGACGCAGCTCAGCTCGACCGGGCTCTCCGCCGGCCCGACCCGGTGATCGCCGTAGGAGTAGCGGTAGGCGTCCGGGTGGAGGCAGAGCCCGGCCGACGCGCCGACCTCGATCAGGGCCAACGGCTGCGGCAGCCGGGCCAGCACCGGCAGCAGCACGGCGCAGCGGGCCGCCTCGTTGGTCTGGGTCCGGCGGGCCAGCATGGTCGCCGCCACCTCCGGCCAGGCCGCAGTCGCCCAGTCCCGGAACCGGTCCGGGTCGGCGACCGGACCGCCGAGGAAGCAGGCGGCGGCGAAGAACAGGTTCGGCTGGCGCTTCGGCTCGGGCAGCTCGTCGAGGAGCCCGAGCAGGTCGGAATCCTCCGCCACCGACCGGGCCAGCCGCTCGTAGGTCGGGGACTGTCCCCGCGCTTCCCGCTCGGCGAACCGCCGGTACCTCTCCCCCGTGTCCATACCGGCACCCTGCCGCAGCTCCTGGTGCGGCCACCATGACGGCGGCCACACCGGGTCAGACGGGGTTGGGGGTGAAGAGCTCGCCGAGCCAGCCGGGAACCGCCTCGGCGTACTCGGCCCGGGCCGGGTCGCTGGTGAGCAGGGCGCGCTGCCAGGAGAGCGCCCGGCTCACCTTGGCCACCGTCATCGCGAGATCGGCCGCCTCGCGCAGTGTCGCCCGGTCGTACCGGTCGGTCCACGCCTCCAGGTACGCGTCGCGCAGCCGGACCAGCGCCGGGTCACCGGCCTCCAGCTCGAAGGCGTACGCCACCGACCTCAGGGTCACCAGCAGCGTGCCGAACGGGTGGGCGATCGAGGCGTCGCCCCAGTCGAAGAAGCGGTACCCGTCGCCGGCGACGAAGACGTTGCCGTCGTGCAGGTCGTCGTGCTGGATGCTGGCCGGTAGCTCCACCTCGGCCAGCCGGCGGCACACCTGGGTGAACTCCGCCCGGTATCCGCGCAGCCGGTCGTACGCCTCCGGCGTCGGACCGTTCCCGGCACCGGCCAGCATGGACTCCCGGTCGTCGAGGAGCGCCGCGAACCGGCCCGGCATGACCTCGGTCCGGTGGTCGGGCACGCCGAGGTCGAGCAGTTCGGCGACGTGCGGCGTCAGCGCGACCTGGAGGGCGGCGTACTCGGGCAGCACCCGCTCCCAGTGCGTCAGGTCCTTCTTGTCGCCGAGCACGTCCCGCAGGCTCGGGCCGCCGTCGGGGAGCAGGGACCAGCCCCGGTCGACGTCCACCGCGATCGGATGGAGCACCGCGTCGGGGGTGAGCCGGGCCAGCGCGGCCAGCAGGCCCGCCTCGTGCCGGGTGCCCCGGTTGTTGGCCTTGAACCAGACCGGGCCGGCGTCGGTCGGCACCTGCCACACCAGCGACCAGGGACGGACCCGGGGCTCCACCGGCGCGGTCATCCGGTGGCCCTGCCGGGCGAGCGCGTCACCGACCCAGGCGAGGGCCTCGTCACGCCACTGCGCGGTGGACCAGTCCGGTTCGAGCGAGGAGGTCGTCACGACCCGCAGGGTAGGCGGCGACCTCCTCGCCGGGCGAGGCGATTTCCGCTCTGTCCGTCAGAGCAGCTCGACGATCGTGGCGTTGGCCATGCCGCCGCCCTCGCACATGGTCTGCAGGCCGTAGCGGATCCCGTTGTCCCGCATGTGCTGGAGCATGGTGGTCATGATCCGGGCGCCGGACCCGCCGAGCGGGTGGCCGAGTGCGATCGCTCCGCCCCGCGGGTTGAGCCGCTCCGGGTCGGCCTCGGTCTCCGCGAGCCACGCGAGCGGCACCGGGGCGAACGCCTCGTTCACCTCGTACACCCCGATCTCCTCGATGCCGAGACCCGCGCGGCGCAACGCCTTCGCGGTCGCCGGGATGGGGGCGGTGAGCATGGCGACCGGGTCGTCGGCGGCGACCACGGCGGTGTGGACCCGGGCCAGCGGACGCAGCCCGTGCCGGCTGGCCCACTCGCTGGTGGTGACGGCGAGCGCGGCGGCCCCGTCCGAGATCTGCGACGCGGACCCGGCGGTGACCACGCCGTCGGCCTTGAACGGGGTGGCCAGCTCGCCGAGCTTGGCCAGTGACGTCTCCCGGCGGATGCCCTCGTCCGCGGCGAACTTGCCGCCGTCGGCGAGCGCCACCGGCGCCAGCTCCGGGTCGAACGCGCCGGCGTCCTGCGCGGCGGCCGCCTTCTCGTGACTGGCCAGCGCGAACTCGTCGAGCTGCGTACGGGAGAAGCGCCACCGCTCGGCGATCAGCTCCGCCCCGACGCCCTGGTTGAACGGGAGCGGGGAATCGTCGGCGACGCCCTCGACACCCCGGTAGCGCTCCAGGATCTGCCGGCTGAACGGCATGCCCCCGGCCACGCTGGAGCCCATCGGCACCCGGGTCATCGACTCGACGCCCCCGGCGACCACCAGGTCGGCCTGGCCGGACAGGACGGTGGCGGCGGCGAAGTGCAGCGCCTGCTGGCTCGACCCGCACTGCCGGTCGATCGTCGTGCCCGGGACCGCCTCCGGCCAACCCGCGGCGAGGACGGCGTTCCGGGCGACGTTCCACGACTGCTCGCCGACCTGGGAGACGCAGCCCCAGACCACGTCGTCGACCTGGGCGGGGTCGATGCCGGTCCGCTCGGCGAGGGCGCGCAGTACGTGCGCCGAGAGGTCGACCGGGTGCACGCCGGCGAGGCTGCCCTTGCGCCGCCCGACCGGGGTCCGTACCGCACCAACGATGACCGCGTCACTCATGTCTACTCCCCGGTAACTTGGGTGGACCCGATCCTACGTCCTCACCCACCCGGTCGTCCCCCCTCGGTCGGGGGTTTCCGCCGAACCGGCGGCGGCCCCTGCTGGCATGCTGGGGCGGTGCATCCAGAGTCGCCCCCGAGCCACCAGTGGCGGGTGCCGGTGATCCTGCCGGTGGCCAAGTTGGTCGGCGCGGTCGTCCTGGTCGGGCTCGGACTGCTCTTCGCCGACCACGACCGGGTCCAGCCGGTGCTGGCGGGACTGTTCGCCGCGGCGCTGGCCGGCTGGGGGCTGCGCGATCTGGTGGCGCCCGTCCGGCTGGCGGTGGACCCGGACGGCATCACGGTGATCCAGGGCTTCGCCGGCCGCCGGCGGCTGCCCTGGCCGGCCGTCGAGGCGATCACCGTCGACCGGCGGACCCGACGCGGGCTCACCACCGAGACGCTGGAGATCGACGCGGGAGAGTCGCTGCACCTCTTCGGCCGGTACGACCTGGACGCGCCGCTCGCCGAGGTGGCCGAGGTGCTGGAGGCGGCCCGCCCCGCCCCCCGCTAGGGGGCGCTGAGCACCGGGTCAGCCGGTGAGCATCCCGGTGCGGACGATCACCAACCCGAGCAGCGCCACCACGACGATGGCGCCCCCGGTCGCCTGGAAGACGGTCCGCCGCATCCGCGGGGCGTACGCCAGGACCAGCGCCATGACGGCGCCGGTGACCAGACCGCCCAGGTGCCCGGCGATGGAGATGCCCGGCACGGTGAAGGTGAAGATCAGGTTGATCACCAGGATCGGCACGATCGCCGAGGTGTCCCGCCCCAGCCGGCGCATGATCACGAACATGGCGGCGAAGAGACCGAAGATCGCCGTCGACGCCCCGGCCGACGGCTGGTTCGGCGGGCTGAACAGGTACACCGCGACGTTCCCGCCGAGCCCGGCGATCAGGTAGAGCGCCAGGAAGCGCAGCGGGCCGAGCACCGCCTCCAGGGTCCGGCCGAGCACCCAGAGTGCCCACATGTTCAGCAACAGGTGCACCAGGCCGTAGTGCAGGAACATGGCGGTGACCAGGCGATACCACTGCCCCTGCGCGATGCCGCCCACCGTGCCGTCGGAGAAGACCGCCTGACCCAGCACCGAGCCCCAGTCGGTCAGCGGGGTGCCGCCGCCGAGCAGGCCGCCGAAGCCGGACCCGCCGGCCGCCGCGTCCCCGCCCCGGTCGGAGGCGATGGAGATCAGCATGACCAGCACATTCAGCGCGATCAGGGTCTTCGTCACGTAGCCGAGGCGGCCGGCGGCACCGCCACCGAAGGC
>JBARAE010000800.1:0-1927 GCA_049791715.1 Micromonospora sp. | reverse complement strand
GGCGGAGGCCGGGGCGGCGGGCAGGACGGCGGCGAGGATCGCCGCGAGGGCGGCCAGGGCCGGGCGCGCGGTGGGCCGGGACATCGACCGCCTCCGTATCGTGGCGACTCCGGAACGCGATGTTAGCGCTCCACTGCGCGAGGCGGTGGACCGCGGCCAGCCAGCCATTGTGATCTTGATAGCACCTTGTAGGTTGTACGCGATGCCTATGGGCTGTTCGCGGGAGGAGGGGTGGCCGTGACCGCATGGGAGCCGGCCACCGAGGCCGAGGTGGCGATGGGGGACGCGCTGCGCGCCCAGGACCAGCAGCTCTACTTCCGCATCCTGACCCGCACCGACCTGCTGCTGCCCGTTTCCGCGGAGGCGCTCGCCGGGCAGGTCCCGATGGGCTGGGGGACCTGGACCACCGGCGGGCGGACACACGTGCTCGCATTCACCTCCGCCGCTGCGATGCGGGCCTGCCTCGGCGAGAACGCCGGCACCAGCCGGCGTACCCCGTACGCCGATCTGGCGGCCGAATGGCCCAACCACGAGTGGTGGTTGGCGGTCAACCCGGGACTGCCCATCGAGGGCTACCTGCCGGCGTGGTTCGTCGCGCAGCTCTCCCGGGGCGACGTCCGTCTGCCGGGTCGCACCATGGGTGCCCGCGCACGCCTCGAACGGGCCGAGACGGCCGCCCGGGCCCGGACGAGCGCCACCGCGCCGATCTCGCCGGCCCCGGACGCGCCCGTCTCCCCGGCCACCGGGCAACCGATCCCGGCCCCGGCCCCGGCCTCCGCCGAGGCGACGACGGTGCCGGTCCCGAACGGGTCGGCAGCACTGGTGCCGCCCGCCCCCGCCCCGACGGTCCCGCCGGCGCAGGACTCGACCGCGCCGGGCCGTCACCCCGACCCGGCTGTACGGGTCCCGGGCTCCGGCCGGGCGGCCCCGCGCGCCGCACAGGGCGTCGTCGACACCCAGCCGGCCGTCGAGGCCCCGCCACCGGACCAGACCCGCTCCGATTCCGCCGAGCCGGGTGCCGCTCGGTCCTTCTTCGAGCCGGCCTCCGGGCGGATTCCCCGGCGGGTCCCCTCAACCGACCCGGCCCCGCGCGTCGCCGACCGCCCCATGCCGCCGTCGCTGCTCGGTCGCGGCGGCCAGCCGTATCCGCGTCGCCGGCCGTTGAGCGAGCCGGTACGGCAGGAGCCGAGCTCCGCGTTCCGGTTCGACGCCTCGGCCGAGGAGACCACGCAGCTGCTCGGCCAGCCGGGGCCGGCGGAGGAGCCGACCCGGGTGTTGCGGGTCCCCGGGGTGGTGGGTGGCGGGGATGCCACCCGGGCGCTCGACCGGCCTGGCCCGGGGGACGAGCCGACGCGGATGGTCCGGGCCGACGGCGTGGTGGGTGGCGAGGAGGCCACCCGGGCGCTCGACCGGCCTCGTCCGGGGGACGAGCCGACGCGGATGGTCCGGGCCGACGGCGTGGTGGGTGGCGAGGAGGCCACCCAGGTGCTCGACCGGCCTCGTCCGGCGGACGAGCCGACGCGGATGTTCCGGGCCAACGGCGAGGAAGCCACGCAGGCCCTGCCGCGTCGCCGTCCCCCGTCGGTCGAGCTCGCCGACGTGGCGCAGCCGAACGAGACGATCCCCGGCCCCTCCGGTCGCTCACCGGCCGTGGCGCCGGCCGCCGGGACGGACGAGCCGGAGGAACTCCCCCCGCCGCCGGCCGAGCCGGTCTCCGCGCCGCCCGCGCCGCGGCGCACCTTGTCGCCGATCGTCATCGAGGGCACGGTCATCGAGTCGCGCGACCTCACCGAGACGGAGTCGGGTGCCCCGGGCCCGCGTACACCGTGGGCCGAGCGTCGGTCGAGGCCCGCGCGCGCCGGCATGGACCCGGCGGTGGCCGCCGAGCCGTTCGAGGTGCCGGCCGTCCCCGCCGCCACCTCGGCCC
>JBARAE010000799.1:0-4473 GCA_049791715.1 Micromonospora sp. | reverse complement strand
GTGCCCGGGCGGAGGGTGCCCGGGCTGGGGACGCCGGGCGGGGGACGCCGCGCGGGCGGCCACAAATTCACGGAAAGAGTGGCCATTCCGCGTCCGGAGGCCACTCTTTCCGTGAATCTGCGCGGATCTTGGGGCCGTGCGCGAAGCGCGGTGCGCCGGGGTGGCGGGTGGCGAGCGCCCGGAGCCGGGGGGTCAGGGGACGTCGAGGAGGGTCTTGCCGATGGTGGCGCGGGACTCGATGGCGGCGTGTGCCTCAGCGGCTCGTTCCAGCGGGAAGCGCTGCCCGATCAGCGGTCGCAGCCGCCCGGCCGCGGCCTCGGCCAGCGCCCGCTCGGTGTACGCGCGCAGCTCCGCCGGCCCGGCGCTCGGGCGAAGCAGGGTCATCCCGCGGGCGGCCGCGACGTCGCTGGGGAGGTCGGCCCAGGCGCCGCTGGCCAGTCCGAAGCTGAGCATCCGGCCGCCCGCACCGAGCAGGTCGAACGCGGTCCTGGCCAGCGCCCCGCCCACCCCGTCGAAGATCACGTCCACTCCGCCGGTGGCCGCGCGTACCCGATCGGCCCAGTCGGGCTGCCGGTAGTCCACCGCCAGGTCGACATCGCGTTCGCGCAGCAGGGCCACCTTCCGGGCGCCTCCGGCCGCGGCCACGACCCACGCGCCGGCCGCCGCCGCGAGCTGCACGAGCAGGCTCCCGACCCCGCCCGCCGCGGCCTCGACCAGTACCCGCTCACCGGCGCGCAGCCGCGCCGCCCTCACCAGCATCGTGGCGGTACGGCCGTCCGCCAGCACGGCCACCGCCTCGTCGAGCGGCAGTCCCTCGGGCACCTCGAACGGGGCGTCCCGGTCCACCACCACGCGTTCGGCGTACCCGCCGGAGCCGCCGGTGCTGCTGACCACCCGCCGCCCGACGAGCTCCGGGTCCACCCCGGGCCCGACCTGGGCGATCACGCCGCCGACCCCGTTGCCGGGGATCATCGGCAACGTGCCGGTGAACGGCCCGAAGCCGGTTGCCCGGAACAGGGTCTCCACGAAGGTCAGGTTGGCGTGCGCCACGTCGATCAGTACCTGCCCCGGCCCGGGTACCGGGTCCGGCGCCGGTCCCGGTACCAGCACCTCCGGTCCGCCGAACTCCCGTAGCCACACCGCGCGCATGCTTTCCCCTCTCACCGACCGCGTCCCACCCCACAACCTGAACCGGAGGTGAGGTCAAGGGCCGGGCCCTCCCTGTGGGAGGCGACACTTTCCGGGAATCAGGGCTCATTCCGCGTCCGTAGGCGACTCTTTCCGTGAATTTGCGCGGGTCTTGAGGGGCCGAGAGGCGGGACGGCGAGGGAGGGGGTCAGGGGGTCGAGGGGCCGACGCCGGGGGACTCGACCAGCCGGGAGAGCACGATGGTGCTGCGGCTGGAGGTGACGAACGACTCGGCCCGCAGCCGCTCGAGCGCCTCCTCGAGGTGCGCGATGTCGGCGGCCCGGAGGTGGATCAGCGCGTCCGCCTCCCCGGAGACGGTGTAGGCGCCGACCACCTCGGGGTGCCGGCGGGCGGCCGCCCCGATCTGCGCCGGGGTGGTCCGGCCGGCACAGAACAGTTCGACGAACGCCTCGGTGGTCCAGCCGACCGCGGCCGGGTCGACGACCGCGGTGAAGCCCCGGATCACTCCCGCTGACCGGAGCCGGTCGACCCGTCGCTTGACCGCGGGGGCGGAGAGTGACACCCGGGCGCCGATGTCCGCGTACGACGCACGGGCGTCCGCCACGAGCAACGCAATGATTCGCTGATCAACGGCGTCTATCTGCAACGTTCCGCCTCTGGGAAGCAATGGTTGTGGCTGTTACCAAAGTTGCAGCGTACCTACCCTTGGTGACCGTGAACCAGCAGCGCGTCCCGCGAAAGCGGACATATCTCATGTGCTCGCCCGAGCACTTCGCGGTCGAGTACGCCATCAACCCCTGGATGGACGTGACCGCGCCGGTCGACGCGGAACTGGCGGTCAAGCAGTGGGACCGCCTGCGGGAGACGCTCGTCGGCCTCGGCCACGAGGTGCACCTGCTCACTCCTGAGCGGGGGCTGCCCGACATGGTCTTCGCGGCCAACGGGGCCTTCGTGGTGGACGGCAGCGTCTACGGCGCCCAGTTCAAGCACGAGCAGCGGACCGCCGAGGCGGCCGCCCACCGGGCGTTCTACGAGTCGCAGGGCTGGCGGTTCATCGCGCCGAGCGAGACCAACGAGGGCGAGGGCGACTTCGCGTACCTGCCGGAGGCGCACGGCGGGCTGATCCTCGCCGGCCACGGTTTCCGTACCGAGCTGCCCGCGCACGCCGAGGCGCAGGAGGCGCTCGCCCGGCCGGTGGTCTCGCTGCGCCTGGTCGACCCCCGCTTCTACCACCTCGACGTGGCGCTCGCCTCGATCGACGACGAGAACATCGTCTACTACCCGGGTGCCTTCTCCGCGGCCAGCCAGAGGGTGCTCACCCAGCTCTTCCCCGACGCGGTCATCGCCGACGACGAGGACGCCCTGGCGTTCGGCCTCAACCTGGTCAGCGACGGTGCCAACGTGGTGCTGAACAGCGAGGCGACCCGGCTGGCGGGCAAGCTCAAGGCGGCCGGTTACACACCGGTCCCGGTCGAGCTGGCCGAGCTGAAGAAGGGCGGCGGCAGCGTGAAGTGCTGCATCGCCGAACTGCGCCACTGACCCGCGGCCGGCGCCGGGCACGAAACGGGCGGTCTCCCCGGAGGGAGACCGCCCGTTCGGCGTACGAGGGGGGTCAGCCCAGCGTGTCCAGCTCGTTGACCACGACGTTCGACAGGAGCTGGCCGTCGCGCTGGACGCGGCGCAGGTACCACTTCTGCTGCGGCGTGCGCGACTGGTTGAACTGCCAGGGGCCACGAGGGCTGTCGATCTGCCCGATCTTGCCGAGCGCCAGGTTGACCTGCAGCGGGTCGGGGTTGTTGCCGCCCAGCCGGATGGCCTTGTCGAGCACCTGGGCCGCGTCGTACGAGGCCATCGCGTAGGTGGTCGGGGAGGTGGAGAACGCCTTCCGGTACGCCGAGGCGAACACCCGGTTCGCCGTGTTGTTGAGGTCCGCCGAGTAGTTGAGGGCGGTGTTGATGCCGAAATCCTCGATCGCGTCGGCTTCGCGTTCGAGCTCGCCAAGCACGGTGCCCTCGGTGAGGAAGCCGGGGGCGTAGATCGGGCCCCGGTAGCCCTCGTCGTAGACCTGCTTGATGAACTGCACGGCCGCGGGACCGGCGAAGTGGCAGAAGATCGCGTCGGGCCGGGTGTCCAGCGCCTGCCGGATGGGCTCGGCGAACGCGTTCTTGCCCGGGCTGGGGGCGGGAATGGTTCCGATGTAGTCGTCCGGGAGGTGGCGACCGCGGCCCTCGTAGCCCAGGCGGAAGCCCCGGATGACGTCTGCGCTGCTCGTGTTCTTCGGGGCGATCATCGCGATCTGGCTGTCGGCGGGGAGGCTCTGGCGGAGGTACTCGCCGATCGCCCGGCCCGGCTGGTCGAGGACGTACGAGGTGCGCCAGATGTAGACGACGTTCTGCAGGCTGAGCGGCGACGCGTTCGAGCCGATCAGCGGCACCCGGGATTCCTCGATGGTGTCCTTGATGGCCGACATCACCACCGAGCTGACCACGCCGGTGAGGGCGAGCACGCCCTCCTTGAGCAGCCGGTCGACGGCGGCCTGCCCGGACTTGCCGCTGTCACCCTCCTCGGCCGTGAGCAGCGTCACCGGGTGCCCACCGAGTTGCTGGTCGTTGAGGGTGAGGAACAGCTGGAATCCCTGGGTGATCTCCTGGCCGATCGCCTGGTTCGGTCCGGCCCCCGGAGCGATCAGTCCGATCTTGATCGGGCTGCCGGGAGGGGCTGCCGTGGTGCTCTCGGATTCGGAGCCGCAGGCAGCCGCCAGTCCGGTGGTACCGAGCGCGGCCAACAGTTGAAGTGCCCGCCTGCGGTTCATCTGCGACACCAATTTCCTTCCAACAGCGCTGCGAGGGCCGAGCGCCCCTTCGGCGTTCTACCTGGTTGGCGACGCTGCGTCAATGCCGGGAAGATCATCGTGCAGGGACCGCAACGCGTCGACCACCCTCGACCACGTCGGCGAGTCCGGAGCTATGAGTCCGAAATGCTCGCATTCGGGCAGCTCAACCAGGGTGACCGGGGACCCGGCCGCCCGAGCCGCCGTGACCCACGTGCGGCTCATCCGCACCGGCACCTGCCGGTCCAGTGTTCCGTGCATGACTACGCTCCGTACATGGATGGGCACCAGCGCCGACGGATCGGCGGCGGCGTACCGCTCCGGCACCTCCGCCGGGCCGCCGCCGAGCAGCGCGGCCACCGCCCCGGAGTCCAGGTCCAGCCGGTACGCCTCGGCGAGATCCGCGACCGGGGCGAGTGCCAGTACCCCGCCGACCGTCGCCGGCGCGTGGGCGGCGACGTAGAGCGCCAGGTGCCCGCCGGCCGAGTGGCCGA
>JBARAE010000798.1:0-8220 GCA_049791715.1 Micromonospora sp. | reverse complement strand
CCCGACGCGTCCCGGTCCGCCCTCGCCCGATCCGTCAGGGCAGCTCACGCAGGCAGGACCACTGGGTGGCGACCGGCCGGTAGCCGAGCCGGGCGTTGACCGCCAGCATCGGTGCGTTCGCCTCGTCGTTCGAGGTGTACGCCTCGGTCGCGCCGGCGTCCCGGGCCCGGTGCAGGGCGGCCAGCTTCGCCAACCGGGCCAGCCCGCGCCCCCGGTACGCGGGGAGGGTGGCGGTCATGTCCGACCAGACCCGGTGCCCGTCGCGGAGCAACTCGGCCAGGGCCACCGGGGTGCCGTCGACCACGGCGGCCACGCTGGCGGAGCGGGCCATGTCGGGGTTGTCCCAGATCTCCGCCCGCCAGTCGTCGTAGGACATCGGCGTGACCGGCACGTCGCCCGGCTCGTCGGCGCTCGCGGCGACGTGTGCGGCGTGCAGCGCGGGCACGTCGATCGCGTCCATCGGGCGCAGCTCCACGCCGGGTGGCGCCGGTGGCAGCGGCGGCAGCCCGCGCAGGTCCAGCGCGGCATAGCGGACCGGCCGGCTGGGCGTGAATCCGTGCGCGCGGGCGAAGCCCAGCGAATCCTCCAGCGCCCAGCCGCGGACCCGGTCGGCGTCGAGCGTGCCGAGGTGGGCGAGCGCGGTGTCCAGCAGGGCGGTACCCAGCCCGAGACCCCGGTGGTCGGGATGCACGTGCAGCAGCGAGATCTCCCCGGAGCCGCCACCCGGTGAGTACGCGGACACCCAGCCGACCACCGCGCCGTCGACCTCGGCCACCGAGACGAGTCGGGAACGGGGGGTGGTGGCGATCATCTGCCGGGTCCCCTCGACCCCGCGCACCAGGTACGGGTAGACCAGCGCGCGCAGCGCCACCACGGCCGGCGCGTCCTCCGGGCGGGCGGGCCGGACGGTCACTCAGTCCACCTCCGCCGGGACCGCGGCGACGGCCTCGACCTCGACGAGCTGGTCGGTGTACCCGAGCACGGCCACCCCGAGCAGGGTGCTGGGCGGGTCGTGGTCGCCGAACGCGTCCCGGACCACCTCCCAGACGGCGACCAGGTCGGCACGGTCGCTGGTGGCCACGTAGACCGTGGTCTTGACGACGTCGGTGAGCCCGGCGCCGGCGGCGGTCAGGGCGGTGGTCAGGTTGGCCATCACCTGCCGGGCCTGGGCGGCCGGGTCGCCGGGCGCGACGGTCCGGCCTTCGGCGTCCAGCGGGCAGGCGCCGGCGGTGAAGACCAGCCGGGCCGGCGGGGTGACCCCGGCCGCGTACGCGTACTCGGCGACGTCGGAGAGCTGGGGCGCGTGGATCAGGTGCACGGTGCCGGTCACCGGGCGACCGTAGCGCCCGGGTCGCCGCCGCGCGACACGATAAGAGTCGCCCCGGCGGCGCCGAGCTGCCGACCGGGGCGACTCAGGCCGACTCACGGAGGACGAGCTCGGTGGGCAGCATCAGCGCGTGCTCGATGGTCTCGCCGGCCGCGATCCGCAGCAGCTGCCGCGTCATCGCCCGACCCAGTTCCACTATCGGCTGGCGGACCGTGGTCAACGGCGGCTCGGTGTACGCCGCGGTCTCGATGTCGTCGAAGCCGACCACCGCCACGTCCGCCGGCACCCGCCGGCCCGCTTCCCGCAGCGTCCGCAGGGCGGCGTGCGCCATCAGGTCGGAGGCGGCGAAGACCGCGTCCAGGTCCGGGTGGTCGGCGAGCAGTTGCCGCATGGCCGCGGTGCCGGACTCCCGGGTGAAGTCGCCGTACGCGACCAGCTCCGGCAGCCCCACTTCGGCGACGGCCCGTCGGTAGCCCGTGAGCCGTTCGATGCCGGCCACCATGTCCTGCGGGCCGGCGATGGTGGCGATCCGCCGCCGACCGCTCTGGATCAGGTACCGCACCGCCCGGGTGACCCCGCCGACGTGGTCGACGTCGACGTAGGGCACGTCGGCGCCGTCGAGCGGCCGACCGCTGCACACCACCGGGATGCCGAGCCGGGCCAGCCTGCCGGGGAGCGGGTCCTCACCGTGCAGCGAGGCGAAGAGCACGCCGTCCACGTGCCGGCCGGTGGTGTACCGCTCCACCCGCTCGTGACCGGCCGGCGAGCCGGCCAGCATCAGCACGAGCTGCTTGTCCGCCGCCTCCAGCTCCTGGGCCGCCCCGCGGATGATCCCGGGGAAGACCTGGTCGTCGGAGAAGACCCGGGTCGCCGCCTCCGGCATCACCAGCGCGACCGAGTCGGTCCGCTGGGTGACCAGACTGCGGGCGGCCAGGTTCGGGACGTACCCGAGCTCCTGGACCGCCCGGCGGACCGCCTCCTGGATCGGCTCCGCGACGGTGGTGGAGCCGTTGACCACCCGGGAGACCGTGGCCCGGGACACTCCTGCCCGCCGGGCCACCGCCTCCAGGGTCGGCCGCTGTGCCGTCGTCATCCCCGTCACCACCACCTCGTCACAGCCCGTTCCGGGAGATCACCTCCTGGTACCAGCGGGCACTTTCCTTCGGTGTGCGCCGCTGGGTCAGGTAGTCGACGTGGACGATCCCGAACCGCTTCCGGTAGCCCTCGGCCCATTCGAAGTTGTCCAGCAACGACCATACGAGATAACCGCGCAGGTCCACGCCCCGGGCGATGGCCTCGTGCACGGCACGCAGGTGTCCGTCGAGGTACGCCACCCGGTCGCTGTCCGCCACCCGGCCCGTGTCGTCCGGGCCGTCGGTGCCGGCCTTGTCCGGAAACGCCGCGCCGTTTTCGGTGATGATCATCGGCAGCCCCGGGTAGTCGGCGGCCACCCGCTCCAGCAGCCGGGTGAGCCCGGCCGGTTCGATCATCCACCCCATGTCGGTCAGCGGTCCGACCGGCGGGAGGAACTCCACCACGCCGTCCGTGCCGGGGTACGCGCCCCCGCCGCCGGCCCCGCCCGGGCGGCCGGCCACGTAGGTGGGCGAGTAGTAGTTGATGCCGAGCAGGTCGATCGGCGCGGCGATGATCTTCTCGTCCCCGTCCTGGATGAAGGTGGGGTCCACCAGCCGGCTGACGTGCTCCAGCACGTCGTCCGGGTAGCCGGCGCCGGTCAGCGGGTCCAGGAAGATCCGGTTGTGCAGGCCGTCGACCAGGCGCACGGCATCGGCGTCCGCCGTGCTCTCCCGGTCCGCCGGCTGCACGTCGGCCAGGTTGAGGGTGATCCCCAGGACCTCCGCGCCGGCCGCGCGCAGCGCCCGGGTCGCCAGGCCGTGGCCGAGCAGCAGATGGTGTACGGCCCGGAAGGCCCCCGCCGGGTCCTGCTCACCGGGCGCGTGCACCCCGTTGCCGTAGCCCAGGTAGGCCGAGCACCACGGTTCGTTCAGCGTGGTCCAGGTGCGGACCCGGTCGCCGAGCCGGGTGTGCACGGCGACGGCGTAGTCGGCGAAATGCTCGGCGGTCTCCCGGTTGGTCCAGCCGCCCCGGTCCTGCAGCGTCTGCGGCAGGTCCCAGTGGTAGAGCGTGATGAACGGATCGATGCCGCGGTCCAGCAGCGTGTCCACCAGGCGGTCGTAGAAGTCCAGGCCGTGGGGGTTGACCGGCCCGGTGCCGTCGGGCTGGATCCGCGGCCAGGCGATCGAGAACCGGTACGCCCGCAGGCCCAGCTCCGCCATCAGCGCCACGTCGTCCGCGTACCGGTGGTAGTGGTCGCAGGCCACGTCGCCGGTGTGCCCCTGGAACACCTTCCCCGGCGTGCGGCTGAAGGTGTCCCAGATGGACGGCCCGCGACCGTCCTCCCGCGCGGCGCCCTCGATCTGGTACGCGGCGGTGGCCGCCCCCCAGACGAAGTTCTCGGGAAATCGGAGCTCAGCTCTCGCGCTCACCGTGTCTTCTTTCGTTCGCGACTGCGGGGCTCGCAAACCCGGCTCACTCCTCGCGCTCACGCCTTGACCGCACCTTCCATGATGCCGCCGATGATCTGGCGGCCGAACAGGATGAACACCAGCAGCAGGGGAAGGGTGGCGATGGCCGTCCCGGTGAAGACCTGCGACATGTCCTGGTAGTAGCCGTCGGACAGCGCCCGCAGGGACAGCTGCACGGTCGGGTTCTCCGGGTCGTTGAGGACAGCGTACGGCCAGAGGAAGTCGTTCCAGGTGGTCATGAATGTGAGCAGGCCGAGCACCGCGGCGGCCGGGCGCAGCGCCGGCAGCACCACGTTCCAGTAGATCCGGGCGGTGTTGCAGCCGTCCACCCGGGCGGCCTCGATCAGCTCCGTGCTCACCGCCTGGCCCGCGTACTGCCGCATCATGAACACGCCGAACCCGGTGACCAGGCAGGGCACGATGACCGCCGGCAGCCGGTCGTTCCAGTTCAGCTTGGTCATCAGCATGTACAGCGGGATGACGCCGAGCTGGGTGGGCACCATCATCGTGGCGACGATGACCAGAAGCAGCGCGTTGCGTCCCCGGAACCGCAGCTTGGCGAAGGCGAACCCGGCCAGCGTGGAGAAGAAGACCACGGAGACCGTCACCGTGCTCGCGACGATGGCCGAGTTGATCAGACCGCTGAGGAAGTACGCGTCGGTGTTCTCGAACAGCTTGGCGATGTTGGCGCCGAGGTTGCCCCCCGGGACGACCGGGGGCGGCACCTGGCCCATCGCGTCGCTGGTCTTGCTGGCCACCACGAACATCCAGTAGATCGGGAAGATCGACAGGACGGCCGTGAGGGTCAGCGCCACGTAGGTGAGCCGGCCGGCCGACCAGAGGCGGGTCATCGGGGGTCCTCCTTGGGGACGCCGCCGCCGAGCCGGCGGAGCAGCAGCACGTTGATGGCCGCCACGACCGCGATCAGCGCGAAGAGCATCCAGGCGATCGCCGAGCCGTAGCCGAAGTTGTAGTGCGGGGCGAAGGCGTTCTCGAACATGTACATGGTCACCGTCTGCGACTCGCGCAGCGGGCCGCCGCGGATCGCGTTGGTGCCGGAGTTGAAGAGCCGGGGCTCGGTGAAGAGCTGCAGGCCGCCGATGGTGGAGATGATGACCGCGAAGACGATCGTCGGCTTGAGCAGCGGCACCGTGATGGACCAGAACTGCCGCGATCGGCTCGCACCGTCGATCGAGGCGGATTCGTACAGGTCGCGCGGGATGGCCTGCATGGCGGCCAGGAAGATCAGGGCGTTGTAGCCGGTCCACCGCCAGTCGACCATCGTGGAGATGGCCACCCAGGAGGCGACCCGGTTCGCCTTCCAGTCGATCGCGTCGACGCCGATGTGGTCGAGCAGCCAGTTGATCATGCCGAACTCGCGGCCGAAGAGCACCGCGAAGACGATGGCCACGGCGGCGGTCGAGGTGACGTTCGGGACCAGCACCGCCATCCGCCAGGAGGTCCGGGCGCGGAGCTGCCGGTTCAGGAGATTGGCCAGCCAGAGCGCGGCGAGCAGCTGCGGGACGGTGGAGATGACGAAGATGCCGAGGGTGTTGACGACCGCGTGCCAGAAGTCCGGGTCGGCCATCAGCTGGGTGTAGTTGTCGAAGCCGATGAACGGGTGGTCGACGCCGAGCAAATCCCAGTCGTGCAGCGAGACCCAGAACGTGTAGATCAGCGGGTAGATCCCGAACACCCCGAAGAGCAGGAAGAACGGGGCGATGTAGAGGTACGGCGAGTACCGGGTGTCGAACCGGCTGAGCCGGACGCTCCGGGTCGGGCGGGGGGTGCGGTGCGCCGGTACGACCGGCGGCCGGGCGTCGAGCTGGACTGCCATGGCCCGTGACTCCTTTCCGCCGTGCGGGCGGTACCCCGGTCACCGGAGCCCGCCCGCACGCCTGGCTCGGGTTACTTGGCAGCGGCCTTCTTCGCGTTGTTCACCGCGTCGGTCCACCCCTGCTCCGGGTTGCGCTGTCCCAGCTCCACCGTGCGGACGGCGTTCTCCACCTCGGTGCGGACGGCCTGGTTCTTCGGACCCATGTAGACCGGCTTCAGGCTCTTGGCGCCCTCGGCGAAGATCTTGCCGACGGGGGCGTCGGAGAAGTACGCGTTCTTCGAGTCGACGATCGCCGGGTCCTCCAGGGCCTGCGGCGAGGACGGCAGCGGACCCTTGGCCTTGAACGCGCCGATCTGGCCCTTGGCGCTGGTCAGGAACTTGGCCAGCTCGATCGCCTCGGCCTGGTGCTTGCCCTGCTTCGGCACGGCGAGGAACGAGCCGCCCCAGTTGCCGCCGTTACCGGGGATCTGGGCGATGTCCCACTTGCCCTTCGCGGCGGGTCCGGCGTTGCCCTCGATGACACCGGTCATCCAGGCCGGGCAGGCGATGGTGGCGAACTTCGACTGCTTGAACGCCGAGACCCACTCCTCCGACCAGGAGCCGTACTTGCCGGAGAGGCCGGAGTCGATGATGTCCACGGTGGTGTCGTACGCCTGCTTGACGGCCGGGTTGCTGTCGACGACCAGGTTGTTGCTGGTGTCGTAGTAGCTGTAGCCGGTGGTGTTGCCGGCGGCCTGGAGCAGGACGGTGTTGAAGGTGTTGGTCGCGCCGTCGAGGAACGAGGCGCCGGTGTTCTTCGCCTTGAACTGCTCGCCGACCTTGATGTAGTCCTGCCAGGTGGGCCAGAGCTTGGACACGGCTTCCCGGTCGGTCGGCAGGCCGGCCTTGGCGAAGAGGTCCTTGCGGTAGCACATCGCCATGCCGCCGACGTCCGTGCCGAGGCCGATGAGCTGCTTGCCGTCGGCGGTGAGGCCCTGGTTCCACTTCCAGTCGAGGAAGTTGCCCTTGAGATCCGCCGCGCCGTGGTCGAGCAGGTTGACGAAGTTCTGCGGGTTGGCCTTGTACTCGACCAGCAGGCCCTCCTCGATGGCGACGACGTCGCCGGCGCCCTTGCCCGCGGCCAGCCACTGGGTCAGCTTCGGCGAGTACTCGTCCAGGTTGCTGCCGGTGCCCCGCTCAACGATCTTCACGTTGGGGTGGCTGGCCATGTACTCCTTGTAGAGCTCCTCGTAGCCGAACTGGCCGAAGACGTCGACCGTCAGCGTGATCGGGCCGTCGGCGGCGGCCTTGTCGTCGCCGCCGCCGCAGGCGGCGGTGCCGAGCAGTGCGGTAGTGGCGACGAGGGCCACCGCGGCCAGGCGGCGGCGCGTGAAGGTACCCATCTCTTATCTGACCCCTCTAGGTCGTGGCGGGTGGTGGCGGGTGGTTCGGGTTGACTGAGAGAGCGCTCTCACAGAAGGGTGATGGTTGCCTGGTTCCCTGTCAAGAGAGCGCTCTCAGTCGTTGTCAACCCGGTTCTACCGGCCGCCCGGCCACACCCCCCGGAGAGCTGCCGGAACGGCAGAGAGCGGCCACCCGCCGGGGGAATGGCCACTCTCCGCGTCCGTGTTGTCGAGGCGCCGGGCCTGGGACGGCCCGGCGGGGTCAGCCGACCCGGAGGCCGTCCAGCAGCCCGCGGTCGCCGCTCACCCCGAGGGTGTCGAAGCTGACCCGGCCCATCAGCGCCAGCAGCAGGTCGCTGGCGGTGCCGGTGACCTGCGCCCGGGCCCGGTGGTCGTCGTGGTCCAGGATCGTCGCGGTGTCCAGCAGGGCCACCCCCTCACCGCGCAGCCGCAGGTACCAGTCCTGCGCCGCGTCGGTCGCGCTCAACTGGACCACCCCGTGCCACTGACCGGGGGTCGTCCGCCGGCCCGCGGGCAGCCAGGTGTCGAGCACCTCGCTCACCCCGTCGGCGGCGAGCTTCGCCTCGATCGGCTCGCCCGCGGCGATGGCGAGCTGCGCGTCCCAGCGGTGCACCGCCGTCTCCAGCGCCATCCGACGCGGCCAGAAGCCGGCCTTCTTCGGCTGCGGCGCGAAGTTCCACGCCGGTGCCTCCGGGTCCAGGCCGTCGAACAGGGCCATGAGCTGGTCGTAGTGCTGCCGGTACCACTGCGCGGGCGACACCCCCGCCGGCCGCTCCGGGTCGTTGCGTACTGGCCGGGTGGGGGTGCCGGCGGTCACCACCGTCCGGGCCCAGGCGTAGCACCCGGCGAGGTGGTCGGCGAGGTCGGAGACCGTCCAGCCAGGACAGGAGAGGACCGGTGTCGCCGGCGGCGCCTCGCCGACGGCGGCGGCGAAGGCGGGACCCTCGGTCCGCAGCGCGCCCATCCAGAAGTCCTTCGTGCCGTGCAGTCTGCTCATCGCAATCCTCCCGGGGGTGACCGGGCCACCAGTGGGTGCCGCGGCTACCCCTCAGCCTAGGGTGAAAGGCGTGTCAGACGTCTACGCCGAATTGACGACCGGAGCCGACCCGA
>JBARAE010000797.1:0-9799 GCA_049791715.1 Micromonospora sp. | reverse complement strand
GGCCCGGTCCCTCCGTCGGACGGCTCGCCCCACCGGTACGCCGCTGCCCGCCGCCGGCCACCGCCCCACGGCCGCCCCGCTCATCGCCCCCGTCGAGGCGACGCGTGGTCACCGGCGCGTCGGTGAGCCGAGATTCCGCGTCGGCGAGCGTCGGCGCCGGTCCGGCACCGGAGAGCGCGGCGGCGATCCGGTCGGCGACGGCCGCCGGCATCTCCGGCGCCGCGACACTTCCCCACTCGGCCAGGTCTGCCCGTACCAAGTCCAGCGCGGGTGCCAGGGCCGCATACGCGCGCCTCCAGGCCGCGTCCTCCTCGACCAGCCGGGCCACCGTGGCGTGCTCCGGGGTACCGTCCAGCGCCCCGCCGACGTAGTCGGCGAGCAGGTCGTGGTCGACCGTGCTGAACTCCCCGGGGGTCACGTCTCCTCCTGGCTGGCGTCCGGCCGGGACGACCCCGACGTCGATCCGACGCCCCCGACCGCCCGGGGGTTCCCCATGGTGACGCGGGGCACGCCGGCGGCGCGGTTCACCGGGCGTGGCACCTCCGGCACGTCGGTGGACCCGGTACGCAGGTGCCCGAGGAGCGTCGCCAGCCGGGCCCGGCCGCGGGCGCAACGGCTCTTGACCGTGCCCTCGGCCACGCCGAGGATCCGGGCCACCTCGGCCACCGGATAGCCCTGCACGTCGACCAGGATCAGCGCGGCCCGCTGCTCGGCCGGCAACTCGGCCAGCGCCTGCCGGACCACCAGGGCGGTGTCGTGGTCCCGGACGGGGGCCGCTGGTTCCACGCCGCCGGTGCGGTGGCCGGACTCCCCGGGCGGTACGCCGTCGGGCAGCGGGACGGTGGCGTGCGCCTGCCGCCGCCGGATCCGGTCCAGGCAGGCGTTCACCACGATCCGGTGCAGCCACGTGGTCACGGCCGAGTCGCCCCGGAACCGGGCCGCCGCGCGGTGCGCGGAGAGCAGCGCGTCCTGGAGGGCGTCGGCGGCCTCCTCGCGGTCCCCGAGGGTCCGCAGGGCCACCGCCCAGAGCCGGTCCCGGTGCCGGTGGAAGAGGGTGGTGAAGGCGTCCCGGTCACCCGCGACGTGGGCGCGGAGCAGCTCGAGGTCGGTTGCCTCGGCACCCGGAACGGTCCGCTGGTCCATCACCACGTCCGACCGGTGTGGTACCCGGACGGCGACGGCCGGTTCACGACCCCTGAACGATGATCTCCTGGACACCGATCTTGTAGCCCCGGTCGTTCGAGGGCAGCTCGGTGATCCAGAACAGCAGGTAGCGGTACTTCTTGTCCGGGTCGAAGCCGTTGCTGAAGGTCAGCCGCGTGCCCTCGGCCGGCGCGAAGCCCTCGCCGATCGGCGTCTTCAGGTACTCGTCGACCAGCTTCCTGTCGCCGGAGGAGCTGGAGGCCGGGTCGCTGCTGCCGGTGTAGAGCCGGGCGCTGGCCCCGCTGGCGGAGAGGACGGCCTGCACCGACTTGACCGTGTGCTCGGCGCCGAGGTCGATCCAGACCCCCATGCCGTCCTTCAGGCCGCCGAAGTTGGCCCTGTTGTAGGTGTCGGTCTCCCAGCCCTCGTCCAGATCGCCGTCGATGACCTTCTCGGCGTCACCCAGCTCGTTGCGGGTCTTGCTGTCCGGGTCGATGATCCGGACGTCCTCCACGGCCAGTTGGCGGATGGCCGGGGCGGGCCGGCTCGGCTCGTCGGCCGGCGCGCTGTTGGTAGGGCGGGCCACCGGCTCGGTCTTCGGGCTCTTGTCGTCGCCCCCCAGCGCGCTGATGCCGATGAGCAGGCCGACCAGGGCCACCGCCAGCAGACCGGCGATGCCCAGGGCGACCTTGCGACCACCGGCGGCCGCCAGCGGCGACGGCTCCTCGTCGGGCTCGGCCGAGAAGCGCAGCGGGCCGGCCTGCTCCAGGAACTGCTCGTCGGCGGGGATGTCCAGCCGACCCAGCTCGGCCGCGAGCACGTCCGAGGACGGCGGGGCGATCTCCGGGTCGAGCAGGTCCATCGTCAGGTCGTCGAGGTACGCCGGCACGCCGGCCCGCACCTGGCGGGGGGCGGCGATGGCGCCGGCCGCGTCACGTACGGCATCCGGGATGGCGGCCCGGCCGTGCCCGGCGGTGGCGCCGTGCAGCGGAGCCTCGCCGTGCGGCCAGTGGCCGGTCAGGGCGAAGTAGAGCACCCCGCCGATCGCGCGGATGTCGTTTTCCTCGCTGTCGGCGCCGTCGGTCCGGGCGTCGGCCAGCACCACCCGGCCGTCATCGCTGATCATCACCGTGCCGGGGTGGACGTTGCCGTGGACCATGCCGGTCGCGTGCACGGCGGCGAGGGCGCTGGCCACGGAGTTGCCGATGGCGGTCGCCCGGGCCGGGTCCAGCGGCCCGTCGACGGTGACCAGCTCTCGGAGGGACTGGCCGTCCACCCACTCCCGGACCACGTACGCCCGGTCGGCCTCGTCGATCGCGTCGTAGACACCGACCAGGTTGGGGTGGATGACGCGGCTGGCCGCGACCGCGGCCTGGAGCATCTCGGTGGCGGAGTCGCCACCCGGGTAGCGGAGGACCACCGCGACGGGACGGCGCAGCACGACGTCGACCCCGCGCCACACCAGCCGGCCCGCGCTGTCATTGTTGATGTGCTCGACCAGCTCGTACCGCTCGGCAAGGATCTCACCGGCCGTGGGAGCACCGAAGGTCATGACCGGCGGAGAACTCTCCTCCGCCGCCTGACCCTCGCCGACCTGGGTCACCCGTCCTCCCTCGGTGATCGCGTCGATCGATGGACCCGTGCTGCTGGGCATGTGCTTCCCGCTCTGCCTTCGAAGGAACCGGCAGACCGGTGTCGACACCGCGCGTCGGCACCTGCCGTATCCGTCGAGAGCGACCTTACCCGGGATGCCCGGTTTCCCGACATGTCATCTTTGCCGTCGTGACAGCATCGGGATGATCGGTCCGGTTACGACCGTTGTCAGCCCCGTTGCTGGTACATGCACCAGCCAATCTAGAGGTTGACCGCAAGGAGTCGACTCCAGGGGCAGGCCGTTGCGGGCGACCTCGGCGACGCCCGGCCGAATTCCCCCCGTTCGGTTCGCCACCCTCATCCGTACGGCTGGTTGTCCACAGGCCAAGAGGGCCACTGAGCGGCGAAACGCGGAGTTATCCACAGGCGCATCCCCAGCCTGGTGAGGTCAGCGGCCGAGGCGGCGCCGGACCATGCCGACCACCTCGGTGATCTCGCCGATGCGGAGCACCATGGCGAGCCCCAGGTACGTCCCGACGATCACCGCGCCACCGATGACCAGTTGGACGGCCGCGGCGAACCAGCTCAGGTCGGCCGGGTCGCCGGGGAGCAGCGCGACCACGATCAGGCCGACCGCGGCGGCGCCGAGCGCGGCCAGGACGACCCGGCCCATGGTCCGCATGATCCCGCCCAACCCGATCCGACCCACCCGCGGGCGGAGCAGCATCGCGGAGATCACCGCCGCGGCCAGGTACGAGATCGCGTTGCCGGCCATCATGCCAGCCGCCGCGAAGGTGGCCGAGAAGGCGAGGAAGAGGCCGATCTGCAGCAGCACCCGCAGCGCCACCACCGGAATGTTGATCAGCGCCGGGGTGCGGGTGTCCGGCAGCGCGTAGAAGGCGAAGGTGAAGAGCTGGCTGATCGCGAACGGCACCAGCCCCAGCGCCGCGACCAGCAGCACGGTCGACGTGGCGACCGCGTTCGCGCCGGTGAAGGCGCCGTACCGGAAGACCACCACGGAGATCGGGGCGGCCAGCACCGCGTAGCAGACCGCGACCGGGGCGAGCACCGCGGTAACCATGCGGGTGCCCCGGGACAGGTCGGCCGTGACGTCCCGGAACCGGCCGTCGGCGGCCGCCGCGCTCATCCGCGGCATCAGCGCGGTGATGATCGAGACGGCGATGATGCCGTGCGCCATCATCAGCAGCAGGAAGACGTTGTTGTAGATCAGGATGCCGGCGCTGTCGTCCCCGGCCGCCCGGGTGAGCAGGTTGACCACCACGAAGAGGCCCAGCTGGTTGACCGCCACGTAGCAGAACATCCAGGCGCCGAGCTGCGCCAGCTCGCGCAGGCCCAGCTCCCGGAAGTCGAACCGCCACTTCCAGCGGAAGCCCACCTTGCGCAGCGCGGGCAGGAGCCCGGCGCTCTGCACCGCCACGCCGAGCAGGGTGCCGCCGCCGATCAGCAGGATCCGCGCCCAGCCCATCTCAGCGGGCCGGAGCAGCTTCGCGCCGAAGACCGCGATGTAGAGCGCGCAGGTGCCGATCACCACGAGGTTGTTCAGGATCGGCGCCCACATGGGGGCGGCGAAGTGCCCCCGGGTGTTGAGCACCGCGGCGATCAACGCGCTGACGCCGGTGAAGAAGAGCATCGGCAACATCAGGTAGGACAGGTCGTTGACCAGTCCCGTGTAGGCCGCGTCCTTGCCGCTCGCGTAGAGGGCGGTCAGCACCGGGGCCAGGATCACCGCGATCAGCGCGGCGCCGGCCAGGGTGAGGACCGCCAGGGTGAGCAGCCGCTGGGAGTAAGCCTCGCCCCGGTCCGGGTCGGCCTTGCGCCGGCGGACCAGCACCGGGATGAGCACGCTGGTGAGCACGCCGCCGAGCAGGAACTCGTAGACCTGGTTCGGCAGGAACTGGGCGGTCGTGTACGCGTTGCCGACCAGACCGCCACCGAGCGCGGCGCCGATCATGAGGTTGCGGATGAAGCCGGTACCCCGGCTGACCAGGCTGCCGATCGCCATCACCGCGCTGTTCGCTGCGGCGCTCGTCTCGGCGACCACCTCCTGCGGCGGCGCGGTCGCCTCGACGCCGGGCTGGTTCAGCGGCTCGGCGGAGATGAAGGTGGCGTCGTCGCGCAGCGGCGGGTCGCCGCCCTGCGCGGCGTTCGCGCTGCGGTAGAGCCCGCCGCTCATCTCCAGCCTCCAAGGGGATACGGCCGAGCCGGACGACCGGCCCGCACGCCCAAGACCTTAGTCAACGCCCGCCTGTTACCCGCGCCCGGCGGATCAGATCCCGCCCCGGCCCGATAGGCTGGCGATCCCATGTCCGAAGTCTCCGCATCCCACGCCGACCGCCGCGAACTCACCGCCGCGCAGCGCAACGCCGTCGCCGAACTGCTCCGGGTCTCGCCGGTCGCCGACGAGCTCGGTCGCCGCTTCGCACGGGCGGGCCATGAACTGCATCTGGTGGGCGGATCGGTGCGGGACGCCCTGCTCGGCCGGCTCGGTGAGGACCTCGACTTCTGCACCGACGCCCACCCGGACGAGACGATCCGGATCCTCAAGGGCTGGGCGGAGTCGATCTGGGAGACGGGCCGGGAGTTCGGCACGATCGGCGCCCAGCGCGACGGTCTGCAGCTGGAGATCACCACCTTCCGTGCGGAGGCGTACGACCAGGTCAGTCGCCACCCGGTGGTGGAGTACGGCACCAACCTGATCGACGACCTGAAGCGCCGGGACTTCACCATCAACGCGATGGCGGTGAGCCTGCCCGAGCACCGCTTCACCGACCCGTACGGCGGTCTGGACGACCTCGCCGCCAAGGTGATCCGTACCCCCGGCACGCCACGGGAGTCGTTCGGTGACGACCCACTGCGGATGCTGCGCGCGGCCCGGTTCGCCGCGCAGCTCCGCTTCGCGGTCCACCCCGACGTGCACGCCGCGATGACCCAGATGGCGGCCGACCTGGACCGGATCAGCGCCGAGCGGATCCGGGACGAGTTCACCAAGCTGCTCTGCGGGGCCGACCCCATCACCGGGCTGCGGCTGCTGGTCGACACCGGCCTGGCCGACCGCTTCGTACCGGAGCTGACCGGGCTGAAGCTGACGATCGACGAGCACGCTCAGCACAAGGACGTCTACGAGCACACGCTGACCGTGGTCAGCAACGCGGTCTCGATGGAGGAGGACGGCTGCGACTTCATCCTCCGGATGGCCGCGCTGATGCACGACGTCGGCAAGCCGGCGACCAAGGCCGTCGGCCCGGACGGGCGGGTCAGCTTCCACCACCACGAGGTCGTCGGCGCCCGGCTCACCAAGGCCCGGATGAAGGCCCTGCGCTACCCGAAGGACGTCACCGCGCAGGTGGTCAAGCTGGTCGCCCTGCACCTGCGCTTCTACGGGTACGGCCGGGGCGAGTGGACCGACTCGGCGGTGCGCCGGTACGTCGCCGACGCCGGTGACCTGCTGCCCCGACTGCACAAGTTGACCCGCTCGGACTGCACCACCCGCAACCGTCGGAAGGCCGCCGCGCTGGCCGCCGACTACGACGCGCTGGAGGAGCGGATCGCCCGGATCGCGGCCGAGGAGGATCTGGCCCGGGTGCGGCCCGATCTCGACGGCAACGCGATCATGGAGCTGCTCGGCGTACCGCCGGGGCCGCTTGTCGGGAAGGCGTGGCAGTACCTGAAGGAGCTGCGCCTGGAGCGCGGCCCGCTGGACCGCGACGAAGCCGAGGCGGAGCTGCTGCGCTGGGCCCGGGAGCAGGGCGTCGTCGACTGACGCCGACGCTCGGGGGCCGCGCGTACGACGACACGCCGGCGTATCGACCGAACGGTTGACCCGCTCCCCGGTGATCTTCCTGCATGATGGTGCGACATCTCTCAGCCTCCGCCATCTGCGGTGAGGCTGCTCCGATCGTGTCATCCGCCCGTCCCATCCGGACGGTCGCTGGAAACGGGGAGACTGCTCAGTGAAACGTCCCGGCGCGCTGCGCCGTTCAGCGGTGGCGGGGCTCGCCCTCGCCTCCGCGACCTCCGTCATCTGCGCCGCCACCGGCGGGGCCGCTGCCGCTGACCCGTCCGACCCGGCCCGGGCGCAGGTGCGCGGCGCCGACAGCACCGAGGCCGTGCCGGACCGGTACATCGTCGTCCTGTCCGACCGCAAGGCCACCCCCACCGAGGTCCGTGCCACCGCGTCGGCGCTCACCGCGGAGACCGGCGGTACCGTCCGGCGCGTCTTCACCCACGCCCTGCGCGGCTACTCGGCCACCATGACCAGCCGGCAGGCGCAGCGGCTCGCGGCCGACCCCGACGTCGCCTACGTCGAGCAGGTCCAGCGTTACTCGGTCACCGACACCCAGAGCAGCCCGCCGTCGTGGGGCCTGGACCGGATCGACCAGACGACGGCGAAGACCAACGGCTCCTACACGTACCCGACGACGGCCAGTGGCGTCACCGCGTACATCGTGGACACCGGCATCGACATCAACCACCAGGACTTCGGCGGGCGGGCCAGCTACGGCTACGACGCCGTGGAGCAGGACGCCGTCGCCCAGGACTGCCACGGCCACGGCACGCATGTCGCCGGCACGGTCGGCGGCACCAGGTACGGGGTCGCGAAGGGCGTCAAGCTGGTCGCGGTGCGGGTGCTCGACTGCGCGGGCAGCGGCACCAGCGAGCAGATCGTCGCCGGCATCGACTGGGTGACCGCGAACGCGGTCAAGCCGGCCGTGGCGAACATGAGCCTCGGCTTCAACGGCATCGACCAGGCGGTCAACGACGCGGTCGCCCGCTCCATCGGCTCCGGCATCACGTACGCGGTGGCTGCCGGCAACAGCGCCTCCGGAGCGTGCGACACGACGCCGGCCGCGGTGCCGGCGGCCATCACCGTCGGGGCGACGGATCGGCTGGACTTCCGCGCCTGGTTCTCGAACCACGGCCCCTGCCTGGACATCTTCGCCCCCGGCGTGAGCATCGTCTCCGCCGCGGCGGGAACCACCAGCGGGTCGGTCGCGATGAACGGCACGTCGATGGCCTCCCCGCACGTCGCGGGGGCCGCCGCGCTGGTGCTCCAGGCGCACCCCACCTGGACGCCGCAGCAGGTGCGGGACGCCATCGTCACCTCCGGCATCGCCGGCGCGGTGCACGACCAGTGGGGCTCGATGGACCGGGTCCTGCACGTCGGTGCGGTTCAGCCGGCGCGCAGCTCGTACGGGCTGAAGGCGCGCATCAACGGCCGGTACGTGACCGCGGAGAGCGGCGGTACCAAGCCGCTCATCGCCCGCGGCACCGCGCTCGGCGCGTGGGAGAAGTACGACGTCGTCGACGCCGGCAGCGGCCTGGTCGGCCTGCGGGCGAAGATCAACGGCAAGTTCGTGACCGCGGAGAGCGCCGGCGCCAAGCCGCTGATCGCGCGGGCGTCCTCGATCGGGGCGTGGGAGAAGTTCCAGATCATCAACAACACCGACGGCACCGTCAGCCTGAAGGCGACCATCAACGGTCGGTACGTCACCGCGCCGAGCACCACGCTGCCGCTGATCGCGAGCAAGACGACCGTCGGCACCGCGGAGAAGTTCGACTTCGACGCCCCGCCGCCGGTCGTCAGCATCACCTCCAAGGCCAACGGCAAGTTCGTCACCGCGGAGAGCGCGGGAACCCTGCCGCTGATCGCGCGGTCCACGTCGGTGGGGGCCTGGGAGAAGTTCGAGATCGTTCAGGGCGGCACGACGGGCTACTTCGCGATGCGGGCGCTGATCAACGGCAAGTTCGTGACGGCGGAGAGCGCGGGCGCCAAGCCGCTGATCGCCCGAGCCGGCTCGGTCGGCGCTTGGGAGAAGTTCACCGTCCTGGACTACAACCCGGACGGCTCGATCTACATCCAGGCGTACATCGACGGTGAGGCGGTCACCGCGGGCAGCACCGGGAGCAGCCAGTTGATCGCCAGCCGGACCATCGACTGGAACAGCGCGACCCTGGGCATGGGCGTCGGCGAGAAGTTCACCATCAACGTCCTCTGACACCCCAGCACCGAACAAGCGGTGCCCGTCGAGCCGGCCCGGTCGGGCCGCCCGGCGGGCACCGCTTTTTCCTCGTACGGTCAAGCGGCCGCGCAACCGCCAGGGTCAGCGTGGAGCCACGGTGAGTTCCTGGTAGACCAGCTCCTTCGGCAGCGGCTGGCGCACCAGCTCACGTCCGGTCAGGTCGGCGAGCGCGAAGTCCCGCGATCCGTACGGCCGGCGGTAGAGCAGCCGTTCGTCGGAGACCCAGACCACGTCGGCGACGGGCACGGCACGCACCACCCGGCCGGTGGCGGTCTCCACGAGCAGCGGCTCCTGCTGGCCCTGGACCACCACCAGCTTCCCGTCCGGCGACCAGGCCCACGGGCCGGCCGGGTCGCCCGGTACCGGCACGAGGCGGGTCGGCCGGCCGTCGTCGGCCGAGAAGAGCTGCAGGCCCCGGCGCAGGTCCCGGAGGACCGACTCGTCGAAGGTTCGGCCGGTCTGCGGGAGCACCACCTGCCGTCCGTCCCGCGTCCAGGTGAAGTCACAGAAGTCGGTGCAGAAGTAGGCCTTGTGATCCACCGGGAACGAATGGGTGGTCCCGTCCAGGTCCAGCACGATGAAGCCGAAGCGGTCGACCTGATGTGTGGTGAAGAGCAGCCGCCGGCCGTCTGGCGACCAGTGCGGGCCACTGATCGCCCGGCCGACCTCGTACCAGCGGATCTTCCCGCTGGCCAGGTCGGCCAGCCCGACCTCGCGGGGTCGGCCCTCGTCGGTGACCGCGACCAACGAGCCGGTGGGTCCCGGGAAGATCCCGTCGTAACGGCCGGTCGGGAAGTACCGTCCCCGTCCCCGGTCCAGCACGAAGCCCTTGCCCCCGCCGCTGTGGCTCGCCGACCCGGTCACCACCCAGTCACCGGGCAGGACCAGCGGTTTCGCCGACCAGTCCGGGCCGGGCATCGGGCGCATCGGCACCGGCGGGGTGGCCGTCACGGTCGGACCGGGCGTGGTGGTGTGCGCGGCCGGTTCCGGCCGGAGCAGCACGAACGGCACCGCCAGGGCGG
>JBARAE010000796.1:0-11241 GCA_049791715.1 Micromonospora sp. | reverse complement strand
CTGGCCCGCTGGGCCCGCCGGGTCACCCTCGACACCTGGCTGACCGCCGCGCTGGCGCTGCTGCAGGGGGCCCTCTTCGTGGTCTGGCTGACCTACTGGACGCACTTCATCATCTGAGGCCGGCCTTGCTATGCAACGAGTTGCATAGCAAGATGCTGGCATGTCGCTGGAGCACGCCATCCTGGTCTCGCTGTTGGAGCGGCCGGCCTCCGGCTACGAGCTGGCCCGGCGCTTCGACCGCTCGATCGGCCGCTTCTGGACCGCCACCCACCAGCAGATCTACCGGGTGCTCAAGCGGATGGAGGCGGACGACTGGATCACCGCCGAGGAGGTGGGCCAGGACGGGCTGCCCGACAAGAAGCTCTGGTCGGCGACGCCCACCGGCCGGGCCGCGCTGGTCACCTGGCTGCGCGCACCCGTGCAGCCCGAGGCGGTCCGGCACGAGCTGGCCGTCAAGATCCGCGCTGCCGCGTTCGACGACGCCGACGGCCGCGCCGCCCTCGTCGCCGAGGTCGAGCGCTACCGCGCCGACCACGAGGCCACCCTCGCCGGTTACCGGACCGGCGAACGCCGCGACTTCCCGAACCCCGACGCCCTCGACGCGCAGCAGTCGCTCCAGCACGTCGTGCTGCGCGGCGGGATCGCGTACGAGCAGATGGTGCTGGCCTGGCTCGACGACGTGCTCGACACCCTCCGCGACCTCGACCCCCCGACCCGGAAGGCAACCCCGTGACCGACCCGCTGCTGCTCAACCCCCGCACCTACGACCCCACCCAGCTCGACGAGCGCTCCCGGCGGCTGCTGCGGGCCACCGTCGACTGGTTCGAGCAGCGCGGCAAGCGGGCGCTGGTGGACAGCTACAACCGGCGCGACTGGTACGGCGACTTCCTCGACTTCGCCGCCAAGGAGGGCCTCTTCGCCACCTTCCTCACCCCGGCGGCCGACGGCGGCGGCGACCCCGACAAGCGCTGGGACACCGCGCGCAACGCGGCACTGAGCGAGATCCTCGGCTTCTACGGCCTCGGCTACTGGTACACCTGGCAGGTCACCGTGCTCGGCCTCGGCCCGGTCTGGCAGAGCGACAACGCGGCGGCCCGGGCCCGCGCGGCGGAACTGCTCGACGCCGGCCACGTGATGGCCTTCGGGTTGTCCGAGCGCAGCCGCGGCGCCGACATCTACTCCACCGACCTCGTGCTGACCCCCGACGGCGAGGGCGGCTTCCACGCCAACGGCAGCAAGTACTACATCGGCAACGGCAACGTCGCCGGCCTGGTCTCCGTCTTCGGCCGCCGCGCCGACGTGGAAGGCCCCGACGGGTACGTCTTCTTCGCCGCCGACAGCCGCCACCCCGCGTACCACCTGGTCCGGAACGTGGTGAACGCGCAGATGTACGTCAGCGAGTTCCGGCTGGACGACTACCCGGTCCGCGCCGAGGACGTGCTGCACACCGGGAAGGCCGCCTTCGACGCCGCGCTGAACACCGTGAACGTCGGCAAGTTCAACCTCTGCACCGCCTCCATCGGGATCTGCGAGCACGCGATGTACGAGGCGGTGACCCACGCCCACAACCGGCTCCTCTACGGCCGGCGGGTCACCGACTTCCCGCACGTACGCCGGGAGCTCACCGACGCGTACGCCCGGCTCGTGGCGATGAAGCTCTTCAGCGACCGGGCGGTCGACTACTTCCGCTCGGCCGGCCCGGACGACCGCCGGTACCTGCTGTTCAACCCGATGACGAAGATGAAGGTGACCACCGAGGGCGAGAAGGTCGTGGACCTGCTCTGGGACGTCATCGCGGCCAAGGGCTTTGAGGCCGACACCTACTTCGACAAGGCCGCGAAGGACATCCGGGGCCTGCCGAAGCTGGAGGGGACGGTGCACGTCAACCTCGCGCTGATCCTCAAGTTCATGGCGAACTACCTGTTCCAGCCGGCCGAGCACCCGCCGGTGCCGACCCGCCAGGACCCGGCCGACGACGAGTTCCTGTTCCGGCAGGGCCCGGCCCGCGGCCTCGGCGCGATCCGCTTCCACGACTGGCGGGCCGCATACGACGCGCACGCGCACGTGCCGAACGTCGCCCGGTTCCGGGAGCAGGCGGACGGCCTCTGCGCCCTGCTCGCCGCGCACGCGCCCGACGAGGCCCAGCAGCGGGACCTGGACTTCCTGCTCGCCCTCGGCCAGCTCTTCGCCCTCGTCGTCTACGGCCAGCTCATCCTCGAGCAGGCGGAGCTGACCGGGTTGGACGGTGACGTGCTGGACGAGATCTTCGACATCCTGGTCCGCGACTTCTCCGCCCACGCCACCGAGCTGCACGGCAAGGCGGCCACCACCGAGGAGCAGGCCGCCTGGGCGCTGGCGCACGTCCGCCGCCCCGTCCGGGATGCGGAGCGCACCACCCGGGTCTGGGCGCGGGTGGCGGCACTGTCGGGTGCGTACGAGATGCGACCCTGAAAGCGGCGCCCCGATCCGCTGATTCGTTTACGTCATCAGGTTTGTAGCGCGTCGGAACGCCATGCCCGCATGGAGCCGCCGGGCCGCACAGCCGCCGCCTGCCCTGCTAGGTTGCTCCCGTGTTCGCGCTTCCCCTGACCCCCGACGCCGAGCTGCGGCCGCTCGAACCGTGGCACGCCGACGAGTTCCTCGCCAACCTCGACCGGTGCCGGGAACACATCGCTCCCTGGGTGGGCGCGTCCTTCGTGGCCACCGACGCCGCCTCCGCCCGCAAGGTCCTGCAGAACTACGCCGACCGGTGGGCGCGCGACGACGGCGGGATCTGGGGCATCTGGCAGCGCGGGGTGCTGGTCGGCGGGGTGCTGTTCGTGTCGCTCAATGTCAAGACCGGCGTCTGCGAGGCCGGCTGCTGGCTGGAGGCCGGCGCCGAGGGCCAGGGCCTGGTCACCCGGGCCGCTCGCGTGATCATCGACTGGGCGATCCGGGAGCGGGGCATCCACCGGGTGGAGTGGGTCACGAACGCGAAGAACGAGCGCAGCATCGCCGTCGCCCGGCGGTTGGGCATGAGCCGCGACGGCACCCTCCGCGAGGTCGCCCCGGGACCGGACGGCCGGATCGACATGGATGTCTGGTCGGTGCTGGCCCCGGAATGGAAGCCCTGAGGCCGACCCGGTCACCACGCCCAGCGCGTCCCGCGCGCCGAGGATTTGTCGTACCCGGACGTCAACATGTGTCCATGGCTGCTCCCGCACTGGCCGACCGGTCCCCCCAGCCGCGCGCACTGCCGCTGCGTGAGGTCCGCACCCGGCTCACCCAGCTCCTCTCCCTGGCCGAGCTGACCGACACGGTCACCCTCGTCACCCGCGACGGGGATCCGCGCCCGGTCGCCGCGATCGTGCCGGCCCCGGCCGCCCGAACCGCGGCGCAGGCGCGCGCCGACGCGGAACGGCTCTCCGCGGTCACCGCCGGCTGGGCCCGCCGCCTCGAGGAACTGCACCGGCAGAGCACCCGGCGGCACGCCGCCGAGCTGCGGACCCTCACCGACGCTCTCGCCGAGGCGTGGGCCGAGCTGGAGCACCGGGCACCGGCCGGTGACCCGGCGCTGGCCCGGCTACGGGCCGCCCACGCCGAGCTACTGCGTCCCTGATCCGACCGGCCGCTGGCGGGTGTCCGGCGCGGCCTCCAGGCCCGTGCCCGGAGGCCCCTGCGACGTCAGGCCCGGCCGCGCTGCTGCCGGTAGCGGTGGATCAACGCGGCGGTGGAGGAATCCACGTCGCCCAGCTCCGCCGAGCTGCCGGTCAGCTTCGGCGCGAGCTGGTTGGCCATCACCTTGCCCAGCTCCACACCCCACTGGTCGAACGGGTTGATGTCCCAGATCGCGCCCTCGGTGAAGACGATGTGCTCGTAGAGGGCGATCAGCTGCCCGAGGGTCGACGGGGTGAGCTTCGGGGCGATGATCGACGTGGTCGGGTGGTTGCCCGGCATCACCCGGTGCGGCACCACGTCGGCCGCGGTGCCCTCGGCCTCGACCTGCTCCTTCGTCCGACCGAAGGCCAGCGCGGCGGTCTGCGCGAAGAAGTTCGACATGAACAGGTCGTGCATGTCGCCGAGGTCGTGGTTGGGCCGGCTGAACGCGATGAAGTCGGCCGGGATGAGCAGCGTCCCCTGGTGGATGAGCTGGTAGAAGGCGTGCTGCCCGTTGGTGCCGGGCTCGCCCCAGAAGATCTCTCCGGTCCGGTACGTCACCGGGGTGCCGTCGACGGTCACCGACTTGCCGTTGCTCTCCATGGTGAGCTGCTGCAGGTAGGCCGGGAACCGGTGCAGGTACTGCGAGTAGGGCAGCACCGCGTGGGTCTGCGCGCCGAGGAAGTCGGTGTACCAGACGTTGAGCAGGCCCAGCAGGGCCGGGAGGTTCCGCGCGACGGGCGTGGTGCGGAAGTGCTCGTCCACGGCGTGGTAGCCGGCCAGCATCTCCCGGAAGCGGTCCGGCCCGATCGCCAGCATCACCGACAGCCCCACCGCCGACGGCAACGAGTACCGCCCGCCCACCCAGTCCCAGAACCCGAACATGTTCTTCGGGTCGATGCCGAAGTCGCGGACCCGCTGCTCGTTGGTGCTGACCGCGACGAAGTGCCGGGCGATGGCCGAGTCGTCGGCGTCCAGGCCGGCGAGCAGCCAGCGCCGCGCCTGGTTGGCGTTGGCCAGGGTCTCCTGGGTGGAGAACGTCTTGGACACCACGACGAACAGGGTGGTGGCCGGGTCCAGGTCGACGGTCTTGTCGTGGATGTCGGTCGGGTCGATGTTGGACACGAACCGGCAGGTGATCCCCGCATCCCGGTACGCCTTCAGCGCCTCGTACGCCATCACCGGCCCGAGGTCCGACCCGCCGATGCCGATGTTGACCACGGTGCTGATCCGCTCGCCGGTGTGCCCACGCCAGGAGCCCGACCGCACCCGCTCGGCGAAGGCGGCCATCCGGTCCAGCACGGAGTGCACGTCGGCCACCACGTCCTGCCCGTCGACGACCAGGCTGGCGTCGCGGGGCAGGCGCAGGGCGGTGTGCAGGACGGCCCGGTCCTCGGTGGAGTTGATGTGCTCGCCGGCGAACATGGCGGCGAGCCGGTCGGTCAGCCCGACCTTCTCGGCCAGGGCGGTGAGCAGGGTGACGGTCTCGTCGGTGACCAGGTTCTTGCTGTAGTCGACGTGCAGGTCGGCGACCTCGCCGGTGAGCCGCTCACCCCGCTGCCCGTCGGCGGTGAACAGCTCCCGCAGGTGGGTGCCGCGCATCGCTTCGGCGTGCTTGCGCAGCGCCTGCCATTCGTCCGTGGTGGTGACGTCCACAGCCATCGGCTCGATCTTCTCCTCTACGACGGGTCTGTCAGCGGGCGGCGAAGCGCCCGTTGCCGGCGACTCCCTCAGCCTGCCACCCGTGGGAGAGCGGCGCGACGCGACCGGACATCGCCCACCCCTTGGACGGTCCCTTGGGGCCGTACGCGGACACGCCGTTGCGACGCGTGTTCGACACGCCCGTCACGGGGAGACGGCGTCCGGTCGCGCACCGTAGGCTCCGAATTCGCTGGACCGTACCGGTGAGGAGGCCCCATGGCGTCGGTGATCGGTCCCCGGCACCCGTCCGACGAGGACCACGCGGCCGACGACGACACCGCCTCCGGATTGCCCGAGCTGGAGGACGGGCACTGGATGCACCGGGCCACCGAGTTCGCGCACACCAGCTTCCGGTCGGTGGCCCGCCGGCTGCCCGCCCTGGTCCGCGAGGCGGTCGCGCTGGCCTGGGCGACCAGCCGCCGGGACACCCTCGCCTCCATCGGGCTGAACGTCGCCGCCGGCGTGCTGACCACCCTCGGCCTGCTGGCCACCACCGGCGTACTGCAGCAGTTGTTCGCCGACGGGCCGACGCCCGGGAGGATCCGCGCGGCGGTGCCCGCCCTGCTCCTGACGGCGCTCGCCGTGACGCTGCGGGGCGCCCTGACCGTCGCCGCCGGCTGGGCCCAGGCCCGGCTCGTCCCGCAGATCAACTACCGGGTGGAGCTGCGGCTGTTCGAGACCACCACGGCGGTGGAGCTGTCCGCCTTCGACGACGCCGGCTTCGCCGAGGAAATGGACCGGGCCCGGGACCGGGGGACCATGGAGGCGGCGTCCCTCGTCTACGACACCGTCAACCTGGTGACCGGTGTCGTGGGGGTACTGGCCACCGCGGTGGCGGTGACCGTGATCCAGCCGTTGCTGCTGCCCTGTCTGCTGCTCGCCGCACTCCCGGAGGCGGTGACCGCGGTGACGGTCGCCCGCCGACGGCACCTGACCTGGCTGGCCCAGATCAACCGGCGACGCCGGATGTCCATGCTCGCCGAGTTGATGGCCGATCGGCGCGGCGCCGCCGAGGTGCGCGCGTACCAGATGCGGGAGTTCCTGCTCGCCGAGTACCGCCGGATGATGGCGGTGGCGACCAGCGTCGAGCTGCAGCTGGCTCGCGCGCAGAGCGTCACCCGGGCGGGCGGCATGGCGGCGAGCGGGATCGCCGCGTTCGGCGTCTACGGTGTCCTCGGCGGGCTGCTGCTCGGCGGCGTGGTCGCGCTGGCCGCCGCTGCCACGGGCCTGTTGGCGTTGCAGTCCGCCCGGTCCAGTCTGCGGACCGCGGTGTTCGCCACGAATTCGCTCTACGAGGACGCGCTCTACTACCAGGACTACCGGGACTTCCTCGACCGGGCGCGCCAGCGGGTCCCGGTGGGTGGGGGCCGGCCGGTGAACGGCTTCGAGCGTATCGACCTGGACCGGGTGACCCTGCGCTACCCGGACACCGCGATGCCCGCCGTGAGCGGCGTCAGCCTCACCATCCGGCGCGGCGAGGTGGTCGCCCTGGTGGGCGAGAACGGCTCGGGCAAGACCACGCTGGCCAAGCTCATCGCCGGGCTCTACCGGCCGACCGACGGGGTCGTTCGCTGGGACGGCACGGACGCCGCCGACCTGGACCCTCGGCAGACCGCCGCGCAGGTGGCGGTGATGACCCAGGAGTGGCAGAGGTTTCCGTTCACCGCTGGGCAGAACATTCGCATCGGCCGGCACGACCGGACGGCCGACCGCCCCGGCCCGAGCGTCGAGGACGCCGCCCGGGGGGCCGCCGCCCACGACATGATCGTCGACCTGCCGTACGGCTACGACACGCTGCTCGACCGGCAGTTCAAGAACGGCCAGGACCTCTCCGGCGGCCAGTGGCAACGCCTCGTCGCCGCCCGCGGCCTCTATCGGGACGCCCGGTTGCTGATCTGCGACGAGCCCTCCGCGGCCCTGGACGCCCGGGCCGAGCACGCGCTGTTCCAGCATCTGCGGCGGCATCCCGAGCGGGCCATCCTGCTGATCACCCACCGCCTCGCCAACGTCCGGCACGCGGACCAGATCTTCGTCATGGACCACGGCAGGCTGATCCAGCAGGGCAACCACGACGAGCTCATGGCGCAGGACGGCCTCTACCGGGAGCTCTTCAACCTCCAGGCCGCCGGCTACCTCGCCCCGGCCAGCGACGGTACGTCCTGACTTTGGAGTTCAAGCGGCGGCGCGGGCCGGCGTGGCGCGTCGCGTGAGCAGCGGCTCGCCGAGCACCACCGCCAGCGTTGCGATCGTCACCGCGCCGCCGAGGCCGAACGCGGCCCGCGCCCCGTACGTGGGCAGAATCAGGCCGCCGAGCAGCGCGCCGAGCGCGATACCGACGTTGAAGGTCGCCGAGTTGGCCGCAAAACCCAGCTCGGTGCGACCGGGCGTGACCTCCAGGATCCGAGCCTGCGTGACGGTGAAGACGGGAGCGGCGGTGGCGCCGAGCAGGGCCAGCAGTGCCACCACGACGCCCGGTTGTCCGGCGAAGAGGCAGAGGCCGAGCAGCGCCGCGCCCTGCCCGGCGACGGTCAGCGCCAGCGCCCCGCGCGGATACCGGTCCAGCACCCGGCCCACGGCCACCACCCCCGCGATCCCGGCCAGCCCGAAGACGAAGAGCAGTCCACCGACCGCCGCGTCGGGGAAGCCGCCGGGTCCGGTGAGGAACTCCGCGATGTATGTGAAGCCGGCGAACATCCCGGTCACCGACCCGGCGGTGGCGATCAGCACCACGGCGAACCGGCCGGCGTGCGGGGCGGCCGCGTACGCGGCGTGGCTCTCCTCCGGGCGGGTGGTCGGCAGCAGCGCGGCGACGACGACCAGGGCGAGCACGGCGAGACCGGTGATCACCAGGAACGGGACGGGCCAACCGGCCCGCTGGCCGAGCCAGGTGCCGGCCGGGACGCCGAGCACGGTGGCGAGGGAGCCGCCCACCGACATCACCGCGATCACCCGGCCCCGGACGGCGGGGGAGAACAGCCCCACCGCCACCGGGGCGGTGACCGCCCAGAACAGCGCCTGAGCCAGGGCGGTCGCGATCCGCGCGCCGAGCAGCAGCGGGTACGCCGTGGCGGCGACCGTGACCAGGGTGGCGCAGACGAGAACGGTGAGGACGCCGCCGAGCAGGTACCGGCGGGGAACGCCGCGGCTGATCTGCGCGAGCGGCAGCGACGCGAGGGCGACGGTGACTCCGTACGCGGTGATCAGGTGACCGGTCGACGGGACGGAGACGCCGAGGTCGGCCGCGATGAGGGGCAGCAGCCCGATCGGCAGGTTCTCGGTGCTGTTGAAGGCGAACGCGGAGACGGCCAGCGCCAGCAGGACGCTCAGCCGGCGCGCGGTGGCGGGGCGGGACACGGATGCTCGTCCTTCCCGGGCGGCGCCCTGGCTGGTCGGGTTGACCTCGAGTCCACTCGAAATCCTAGGTTGGCCGGACCGGCCCCGCCGCCCCGTCAGCGCGGCGCAGACTCAGGGAGCAGGCATGCGTTACCGCGTCCTCGGCGGCACCGGCATCCAGGTGAGCGTCCACTGTCTCGGCACGATGATGTTCGGCGCGGTCGGCAACCCGGACCACGACGACTGCGTCCGGATCGTGCACGCCGCACTGGACCATGGGATCAATGTGGTGGACACCGCCGACATGTACTCGGCCGGTGAGTCCGAGGTGATCGTCGGCAAGGCGTTGCGGGGCCGGCGGGACGACGTGGTGCTGGCGACCAAGGTGCACTTCCCGATGGGGGAGGGACCGAACCGTGGCGGCAACTCGCGGCGGTGGATCGTCCGGGAGGTCGAGGAGAGCCTGCGTCGCCTCGGCACCGACTGGATCGACCTGTACCAGGTGCACCGCCCGGACCACACCACCGACATCGAGGAGACGCTGGGCGCGCTCAGCGACCTCGTCCGGGCCGGCAAGATCCGCGCCTTTGGCTGCTCGACCTACCCGGCCGAGGAGATCGTGGAGTCGCACCACGTCGCGGAGCGGCGGGTGCTCGGGCGGTTCCGGACCGAGCAGCCGCCGTACTCGATCCTGGCCCGGGGAATCGAGACCGCGGTCCTGCCGGTCTGCCAGCGGTACGGGATGGGGGTGCTGGTCTGGAGCCCGCTCGCCTCCGGCTTCCTCTCCGGCCGGTACCGCCAGGGCCGCGCGGTGGATATGAGCGCCGGGCGGCCCGCGCTCACTCCGGCCCGCTTCGACCCGGCCCTCCCCGGCAACGCGGCGAAGTTCGCCGCGGTCGAGGAGCTGGTGGCGCTCGCCGACGAGGTCGGCTGCACGCTGCCCGAGCTGGCCGTGGCGTTCACGGTGGCGCACCCGGCGGTCACCTCCGCGATCATCGGGCCGCGCACGATGGAGCAGCTGGAAGGGCTGCTCAAGGGCGCGTCGCTCACCCTTGACGACGCCGTCCTCGACCGGATCGACGAGATCGTGCCGCCCGGCACGAACCTGTACCAGCCGGACGGGGCGTGGTCGCCGCCGGTGCTCACCGACCCGTCCCGTCGGCGCCGTCCGCTCGCGGACCGCGCCGCCGCCTGAGCCACCGCTTCGTCACCCTCCTCTGGGACCGATCTGGGGTGTAGTCCCCCTCCATCCTCGCCACCGGCCTGCACCGCGGCAGTCGGCACCACGTCCACCTGTCCCCGGACGTGGACACGGCCCGCCGGGTGGGTGCCCGGCGGGGCGGCCCGGTGCTGGTGCTCACCGTCGACGCGGCGGCGATGGCCCGCCACGGGCAACGCTTCTACCGCAGCGCTAACGGCGTCTGGCTCACCGACGCCGTGCCCGCCGCGTACCTGAGGACCTGAACCCGGTCCGACTCGGCCTCAGACCGGTGGCTGGCCGGTGAGGAAGTCGGCGAGCACCCGGGTGTGCGTGGAGAAGGCCAGCTCGACCGGCTCGGTGAGGACCAGCCACTCGGTCGCCTCCTCGGTGGGCGCCGACGGCGGCAGTTCCTCGGCCGCCCGCTCCGGTAGCACGCCGAAGACCATCATGGTGCCGCCGGCTGGTGCGCCGTGCACCGCGAAGAGCCGCGCCTGGTCGGCCTCGGCGAGCAGGCCGGTCTCCTCGCGCAGCTCCCGGACCAGCGCCTCGGACCATTCCTCGCCGTACTCGATGAAACCGCCGGGGAGGGCGAGCTGGCCGCGGGCCGGCTCGATGTCCCGGCGAACCACCACCACGCCCAGGCCGTCCGGCGTGCGGACCGGCAGCACCGCCACCGCCACCGGCAGCGGATTGCGCCAGACCGTCTGGCCGCAGGTCACGCAGACGCGCGGCCAGTCGGCCTCCATCGGGTAGGCCGTGCCGCAGTACGAGCAGTACGAGTATGGAGCGCCGGTCACGCCGCAGCACGTTACCCGGCTTAGGGCTGGTCGGCACGGGTGCGCGTGAGCGGGCCTGACCCGCGCCGGGGTAAGAAACCAGCTCGCCCGGCACCGGCCGACGTCGGTAGCCTTCGCTGATCCTTTTTAACAGGCGGAGGGACCATGGAGACCATCACGCTGTGGCGGCCGACCGGGCCGGAGGAGCTGGCCCTGGTCGAGGCGTCCGGGTGGCGGACGTGGCCGCCGCGGCTGCCCGACCAGCCGATCTTTTACCCGGTCCTCAACGAGGAGTACGCCGTCATGATCGCCCGGGACTGGAACGTCCCGGCCTCGGGCATCGGCTACGTGACGCGCTTCGCAGTGGAGAGTGACTTCGCCGGCCGCTACCCGGTACGGCAGGTCGGCGGCCGGGACATCCTCGAGCTCTGGGTGCCTGCGGAGGAGTTGGAGCTGTTCAACCGGCACATCGTCGGCCGAATCGAGGTTGTTCACGAGTTCCGCGCCGAGCCAACGCCGCCCGGCTGAGGGTCGCCCGGTGGCCGCGGGCGACCCCGCCACCGGTCAGGATGCCGGCACGCCGGTGTACGCGGC
>JBARAE010000795.1:0-2724 GCA_049791715.1 Micromonospora sp. | reverse complement strand
GTCGTTCGCGGTGGGCCGGCGGCCGTAGCCCGCAGCGGCGCCGGCCGTCCCGCGCACCGAGGCGGTGACCCTCGACCAGGTCGGTGGGCTGGCCGAGGTGGTGGCCCAGTTCCGGGAGGTCGCGGTGTCGTTCCGTCACCCGGACGTGATGGCCCGCTGGGGCGCCCGCCGTCCGCAGGGCATCCTCATGTACGGCCCGCCCGGCACCGGCAAGACGATGCTGGCCCGGGCGTTGGCCAACGAGATCGGTGCCGACTTCCGGGAGATCCGCACCCCGGAGATCCTCGACAAGTACCTCGGCGGTTCCGAGCGCAACATCAAGCAGATCTTCCGCGAGGCCCGGCGGTACCGGCAGCCCACCGTGATGCTCTTCGACGAGTTCGACAGCATCATCAGCTACGCCGGAGCGGGCGGGGACGCCGCCAGCCAGGCGGTGAACGCCGTCGCCGGGATCTTCAAGCAGGAGATGAACACCCTCTTCGAAGAGAACCCGGACGTCATCGTGGTGGCCACCACCAACTTCCCGCAGCGGGTCGACGCCTCGCTGATCCGGTCCGGCCGCTTCGACATCAAGCTGGCCATCCCGGCGCCCGACGAGACCGGGCGGGTCGAGATCATCACCAAGATGATCCGCGAGCTGATCGAGCGGCACGAGCGTCGGGGATTCCGGATGTTCGCCGCCGACGTCGACCCGGCCGAGCTCGCCGCGCTGACCCCCGGTCTGACCGGCGCGGACCTGCGCGAGGTGCTACGCCGGGTGCAGCTGGCCAAGGCGATGCGGGAGGCCACCGGTGTCGGGCCGGTCGGGCCGATCAGCCAGGATGACCTGCGGGAGGGCGTCGCCGGCCTGCGCCGCGGCTGATCGCCCACCCGGCTATGAGAGGAGACCCGTGTCGTCCACCCTGCTGTCCCGTCGTGACCTGACGTTCCTGCTCCACGACTGGCTCGACGTGACCCGGCTGACCGAGCGGCCCCGCTACGCGGAGCACTCCCGGGAGACCTTCGACGACGTCCTGGACCTTTCCGCCCGGGTCGCCGCCGAGCACTTCGCCCCCCACAACCGGGCCGCCGACGCCGCCGAGCCGACCTTCGACGGGCGCCAGGTGCACACCATCCCGCAGGTCAAGGCGGCGCTCGACGTCTTCGCCCAGACCGGGCTGCTGGCCGCGAGCATGGACGAGTCGATCGGCGGGATGCAGCTCCCGCACGCGGTCGCCGCCGCCTGCTTCGCCTGGTTCCAGGCCGCGAACATCGGCACCGCCGCCTACCCGTTCCTGACCCTCGGCAACGCCAACCTGCTGCTGGCCCACGGCAGCGCGGAGCAGATCGACACCTGGGTCCGGCCGATGGTGGAGGGGCGGTTCTTCGGCACCATGTGCCTGTCCGAGCCGCAGGCCGGCAGCTCCCTGGCCGACATCACCACCCGGGCCGAGCCGCAGGCCGACGGGACGTACCGGCTGGTCGGCACCAAGATGTGGATCTCCGGCGGCGAGCACGAGCTGGCCGAGAACATCGTCCACCTGGTGCTGGCTCGCATCCCCGGCGGGCCGCCCGGGGTCAAGGGCATCTCGCTGTTCATCGTGCCCAAGATCCTGCTGGCCGCTGACGGCGCGCTCGGCCAGCGCAACGACGTGGTGCTGGTCGGCCTCAACCACAAGATGGGCTACCGGGGCACGACCAACACCCTGCTCAACTTCGGCGAGGGGGTGCACCGACCGTACGGGCGGGCGGGCGCGGTCGGCTACCTGGTCGGTGAGCCGCATCAGGGGCTGGCGCAGATGTTCCACATGATGAACGAGGCGCGCGTCGGCGTCGGCGCCGGCGCGACCGCCCTCGGCTACACCGGCTACCTGAAGTCCCTCGAGTACGCCCGTCAGCGCCCGCAGGGCCGCCCGGTCGCCGACAAGGACCCGACCGTGCCGCAGGTTCCCATCGTCGCCCACCCCGACGTCCGCCGGATGCTGCTCGCGCAGAAGAGCTACGTGGAGGGCGCGCTCGCCCTGGTGCTCTACTGTGGCCGGCTGCTCGACGAGGAGAAGACCGCCCCGGCCGAGGCGGACCGGGCGCGGGCGCACCTGCTGCTGGACATGCTCACCCCGATCGCCAAGAGCTGGCCGTCGCAGTGGTGCCTCGCCGCCAACGACCTGGCCATCCAGATCCACGGCGGGTACGGCTACACCCGCGACTACGACGTCGAGCAGCACTGGCGGGACAACCGGCTCAACCCGATCCACGAGGGCACCCACGGCATCCAGGCGCTGGACCTGCTCGGCCGGAAGGTCACCATGCAGGGTGGCGCGGGGCTGGCGCTGCTGCTCGAGACGATCGGGGCGACGGTCAGCCGGGCCCGCAAGGCCGAGGGGGAGGCCGCCGAGTTGGCCGTCCAGCTCGGCGGCGCGCTGGAGCGAGTCGGCGCGGTGACCCGCCGGCTCTGGGGGACCGGCGACCCGGAGGTGGCCCTGGCCAACGCCAGCGTCTACCTGGAGGCGGTCGGGCACGTGGTGATCGCCTGGATGTGGTTGGAGCAGCTGCTGACCGTCGAGGCGGCCGGCTCGCCGGACGGCCCGGAGGGTGACTTCCTCGCCGGCAAGCGGCAGGCCGCCCGGTACTTCTTCCGCTACGAACTGCCCCGCACCGGTCCGCAGTTCGACCTGCTGGCGAGCCTGGACCGGACCACCCTGGACGTGCGGGAGAGCTGGTTCTGAGCCGGCATTTCGGTCTCCG
>JBARAE010000794.1:0-9441 GCA_049791715.1 Micromonospora sp. | reverse complement strand
GGTGTCCGCCGGGACCTTGGTGCCGGGCGCATCCGGCACGGCGGTCCGCGCGTCCGGCTGCCGGGTCTCGGCGGTACGCACCTGCGGCGACTTGTCGTCCGGCGCCTTCACGTCCGGCGCGGTGCTGCCGGTCGCCGCGGCGGCCGGCGCGGTCTCGCCTGCGCCGGAGTTGCCGGCCGCGGGGGTCACCTTCGTCGGTTCCGGCTTGGCGGCCTTGGCCTTCTCGGCGGCCTCGTCGGCCTCGGCCTTGCTGCGGATGGGGGTGTTCGGGTCGAAGCCCGGCACCGCGATGCCGTGCTGCTCGGCCAGGCGCAGGCCCCGCAGCGTCGGCTCGCCCGGGCCGCCGTCGGCGACCGCGCCGTCACGCTCGTCGGCGAAGCCCGCGAGCTGGATCGCCATCTCCTTGAGCGTGCAGAGTCGGGCGCCCCGGGTCGGCATGGGCCGGCCGCCGGCCTGCAGCTCGTCGACCACACCGACCGCGGTCTGCGGGTCGACGCCGTCGAAGAAGTCGTAGTTGACCGTCATCACCGGGCCGTAGTCGCAGGCCGCCAGGCACTCGGCGTGCTCCAGGGTGATCTTCCCGTCGGCGGTGGTCTCGTCGTGCCCGACGCCCAGGTGCTCGGCCAGGGTGTCGTAGACCTCCTGGCCACCGAGCACATTGCACATCGTGTTGGTGCAGACGCTGACCAGGTAGTCACCGGTGGGCTTGCGCTTGTACATGGTGTAGAAGGTCGCCACCGCGCCGACCTGGGCCTTGTTCAGCCCGAGCACCTCGGCGCAGAACTCGACGCCCGCCGGGGAGACGTACCCCTCCTCGGCCTGCACCAGGTGCAGCAGCGGCAGCAGCGCCGAGCGGGACCGGTCGGCCGGGTAGCGAGCGATGATCTCCCGCGCCCGCTCCCGGGTCTCTTCACTGAACACACTCATCGGTCACAACCACCCATCACGGGGTCCAGCGAGGCGCCACCGGCGATCACGTCGGCGATCAGGCCGCCCTCGGCCATCGCCGGGAGGGCCTGCAGGTTGACGAAGCTCGGTTCCCGGTAGTGCACCCGGTACGGCCGCGTGCCGCCGTCGGAGACCGCGTGCACGCCGAGCTCGCCGCGGGGCGACTCGATGCCGACGTACACCTGGCCCGGCGGAACCCGGAAGCCCTCGGTGACGAGCTTGAAGTGGTGGATCAGTGACTCCATCGACTGACCCATGATCTTGGCGACGTGCTCCAGCGAGTTGCCCATGCCGTCGACGCCGATGGCGAGCTGCGCCGGCCAGGCGATCTTCCGGTCGGCGACCATCACCGGGCCCGGCTTGAGCCGGTCCAGCGCCTGCTCGACGAGCTTCAGCGACTCCCGGATCTCGGCGAGGCGGACCAGGTAGCGGCCCCACACGTCGCCGTCGGTGTGCGTCGGCACGTCGAACTCGTAGGTCTCGTAGCCGCAGTACGGCATGGCCTTGCGCAGGTCCCAGGCGAGACCGGCGGACCGCAGCACCGGGCCGGTGACGCCGAGCGCGAGGCAACCGGTCACGTCGAGAACGGCCACGTTCTTCGTTCGCTCGAGCCAGATCGGCTGACCGGAGAGGAGGTCCTCGTACTCCTTGAGCTTCTTCGGCATCAGCTTCAGGAAGTCACGGATCTTGACGATCGCCTCGTCCGGCACGTCCTGCGCCACGCCGCCCGGCCGGACGTACGCGTGGTTCATCCGCAGGCCGGTGATGATCTCGAAGATCTCGAGGATGTACTCCCGCTCCCGGAAGCCGTACAGCATCATGTTGATCGCGCCCAGCTCCATGCCGGTGGTGGCCAGCCAGACCAGGTGCGACGAGATCCGGTTCAGCTCCATCATCAGCACCCGGATGGTGGTCGCCCGCTCGGTGACCTGCTCCTCGATCCCGAGCAGCTTCTCCACCGCCAGCGCGTACGCCGTCTCGTTGAACAGCGGGGAGAGGTAGTCCATCCGGGTCACGAAGGTGGAGCCCTGAACCCAGTTCCGGTACTCGAGGTTCTTCTCGATGCCGGTGTGCAGGTAGCCGACGACCGAGCGGGCCTCGCGGACCGTCTCGCCCTCCAGCTCCAGGATCAGCCGGAGCACGCCGTGCGTGGACGGGTGCTGTGGACCCATGTTGACGACGATCCGCTCGTCGTTGATCGGATCGGTGCCGGAGACGACGGTGTCCCAGTCCCCACCGGTGACGGTGAAGACCTTGCCCTCGGTCGTCTCGCGCTCGGTCGCGTAGTTCGACGTCGTCACAGTGCCGGCCCTCCGTTCACGACTGCGGGGCTCGCAAGCTCACTCCTCGCGCTCACTGGTAGGACCTCCTCCGGTCCGGCGGCGGGATCTCGGCGCCCTTGTATTCGACCGGCACGCCACCCAGCGGGTAGTCCTTGCGCTGCGGGTGCCCCTCCCAGTCGTCCGGCATGAGGATCCGGGTCAGGTTGGGGTGGCCGTCGAAGATGATCCCGAACATGTCGTACGTCTCCCGCTCCTGCCAGTCGGCGGTCGGGTAGACGCCGGTGACACTCGGCAGGTGCGGGTCCTCGACGGAGACCGCCGCCTCCAGGCGGACCTGGCGCCGGTACGTCATCGAAGTGAGCTGGTAGACCACGTGCAGCCGCCGCTCGTCGGCGCCCAGGTAGTCCACGCCGGACACCGAGGAGCAGAGCTCGAAGCGGAGCGCGAGGTCGTCCCGCATCACCTGGCAGACCTCGGCGATCCGCTCCGGGCGAACGTGCAGGGTGAGCTCCCCACGGTCCACCACGACCTTCTCGATCGCGTCGCCGAAGGCCGGGTACGCCTCCTCCAGCGCGTCGCGGACCTCGTCGAAGTAGCCGCCGTACGGCCGGGGGGCCTCCTCGATCGGCCTGCGCTGGCGGACCAGGCCGCCGAAGCCGGAGACGTCGCCGCTGCCGTGGATGCCGAACATGCCGCGGCCGGCCGGGCTGGCGGGCGGGTACTCGGCGGGCGCGGTGGTGCTCGCGCCGGCCGGCGTCACCGGTACCGGTACGCCACCGTCGTTGTTCTTGTCCTGAGGTGCGGTCACTTCTTCAAGCCCCCGTGCGGGTGGAGGTGGTTCTGGGCCTTCATCCAGTTCTCGATCCGCAGCTGCTCCTCGCGCCCCTCGCGGACCGCCTTCGTCCACTCGGCGCGCCGGGCCTTGTCATTGCGGTACGACGACGGCATCGAGCCGTAGGGCACCACCGGGACGTCGCCGCGTTCCTTGCGGGCCTCCAGCATCTTGCGGCCGTTCGCGCCCAGCGGCTCGTACATGATCTTCTCGCGCAGCTTGAGCACCGCGTCGATCAGCATCTCCGGCCGGGGCGGGCAGCCCGGGAGGTACATGTCGACCGGCACCACGTGGTCGACGCCCTGCACGATGGCGTAGTTGTTGAACATGCCGCCGCTGCTGGCGCAGACGCCCATGGAGATGACCCAGCGCGGCTCGGCCATCTGGTCGTAGATCTGGCGCAGCACCGGGGCCATCTTCTGGCTCACCCGGCCGGCCACGATCATCAGGTCCGCCTGCCGCGGCGAGGCCCGGAAGACCTCCATGCCCCAGCGACCCATGTCGTAGTGCGGGCCGCCGGCGGCCATCATCTCGATGGCGCAGCAGGCCAGGCCGAAGGTCGCGCCCCAGACGGACGACTTCCGTGACCAGTTGACCAGCTTCTCCACGGAGGTGAGCAGGACGCCGGCGGGAAGCTTCTCCTCGATACCCATCTGCGTACCTCTCTCAGTCCCAGTCCAGGCCGCCGCGCCGCCAGACGTAGGCGTAGGCGACGAAGACCGCGACGATGAACATGACCATCTCCACGAAGCCGAAGATCGGCAGGGCGTCGAAGGAGACCGCCCAGGGGTACAAGAAGATGATCTCGATGTCGAAGACGATGAAGAGCATCGCCGTCAGGTAGAACTTGACCGGGAACCGGCCGCCGCCGACCGGCTGCGGACTCGGCTCGATGCCGCACTCGTACGCCTCGAGTTTGGCCTTGTTGTAGCGGCGCGGCCCGGCGAAGCGCGCGGCGGCCACGGAGAACAGCGCGAACCCCGCGGCGAGGGCGAACAGCCCGATGATCGGTGCGTAAGGCGAGAGCGTCATCGTTGTCTCCTGCTCGTCCTTCCCTACCCTGGTGCTAGGCCAAAATCACACTATTCACGTCCCACCCGACCACATCGCCGGGGGTGGATCTATACCGCGGGTGCCACCTTCGTCATCGCGTTGATGACCCGGTCCATCGCGTCCCCGCCACGCGGGTCGGTCAGGTTGGCCAGCAGCTTGAGCACGAAGCGCATCAGCGCCGGGTGCGGCATGCCGTGCTTGGTGGCGATGCGCATGATCTCCGGACGGCCGATCAGCTTCACGAAGACGCCGCCGAGCCGGTAGTAGCCGCCGAAGCGCGCCTTCAGCTCCTGCGGGTACGCCATCAGCGCCCGCTCCCGCTCGGCGCCGGCCGGCCGGGCGAGCGCCTGCACCGCGACCTCGGCGGCCAGCTCGCCGGACTCCATCGCGTACGCGATGCCCTCGCCGTTGAACGGGTTGACCATGCCGCCGGAGTCGCCGACCAGCATGACGCCGCGGGTGTAGTGCGGGACCCGGTTGAAGCCCATCGGCAGCGCGGCGCCGAGGATCGGCCCCTCCGCGTTCGCCTCGTCGGTCATCCCCCAGTCCTCGGGGGTGTTGGCCAGCCAGTCGGTGAGCAGCCGCCGGTAGTTCGTCTTACCGAAGGCGGCGGAGGAGTTCAGGATGCCGAGGCCGACGTTGACGCGGCCGTCGCCGAGGCCGAAGATCCAGCCGTACCCGGGCAGCAGCGCGTCGTTGTCCTTGCCGCGCAGTTCCAGCCACGACTCCAGGTAGTCGTCGTCGTGCTTGGCGGGCGAGCGGTAGTAGCGCCGGACGGCCACACCGATCGGCCGGTCCTCCCGCTTGGCGAGCCCGAGGGCGAGCGGGAGGCGGCCGGAGACGCCGTCCGCGGCGACCACCAGCGGGGCGTGGAAGGTGACCGGCTCCTTCTCCGGGCCGGACTCGCCCTGCACGCCGACCACTCGACCGTCGGCGTCGAGGACCGGGCCGATGACGTTCACGCTGGTGCGCAGCTTCGCCCCGGCCGAGACGGCGCGCTGGGCGAGCAGGTCGTCGAAGTCGAGCCGGGTGCGGACCAGGCCGTAGTTGGGGAAGCTGGCCAGGTCGGGCCAGTCCAGTTCGAGGCGTACCCCGCCGCCGATCACCCGCAGGCCCTTGTTGTGCAGCCAGCCGGCCTCGGGCGAGGTGTCCACGCCCATCCGGATGAGCTGTCGGACGGCACGCGGGGTCAGCCCGTCGCCGCAGACCTTCTCCCGGGGAAACTCGGTCTTCTCCAGCAGCAGCACACGTACGCCGTGGCGCGCCAGGTGGTACGCCGTCGCCGATCCTCCGGGACCGGCGCCCACGACGATCACGTCGGCATCGTTCTCCACCGCGGTCATCTGCGCCTCCTCCCGCATGCTCGTGAAATGCTTCACAAGCCGATCGGGTTGGAGTCTATGACCGGGGTTACACCGGTAAGCGGTGAGGGGTACCTAACTTGCGGGAAACAGGCCGGTGGACCTCCAGGTCGGCGTCAGGGGCGGGCCGGGGACGCGGCGTCGAGGCCGGCGTCGTGCCGGATCGCCTCGGGGAGGTGGTCGCGGAGCGCCCCGCCGGCGGCGCGGTCGAGCGCGGCCAGCACCTCGGCCACCACCTGGCGGACGTCCGCGGGATCCGCCCCGGCCAGCTCCTTGAGCTGCGCGACGAGTTCCGCGGCGTCGTCGTCGGCGGCCGCGTCCACGTCCGCCCGGTCTGATCCCGTCATAGGGCGAGCTTACGGGGCAAAGCGGACGTATAACCGATATTTCGGAAAAGTTTGGTTACCGAGGGATGCCAGCCGGGACGTTTCCCCGTCAGTCGCGGACGGCGCGGTGGAGCGCGACGACGCCGCCGGTGAGGTTGCGCCAGGCGACCCGGCCCCAGCCCGCCCCGGCGATCCGGCCGGCCAGCGCAGACTGGTCCGGCCAGGCCCGGATCGACTCCGCGAGGTAGACGTACGCGTCCGGGTTGCTGGAGACCGTGCGCGCCACCGCCGGCAGCGATCGCATCAGGTACGACAGGTAGACCGTGCGGAAGGCCGGGTTGACCGGCGTACTGAACTCGCAGACCACCAGCCGGCCGCCGGGCCGGGTCACCCGGGCCAACTCGCGCAGGGCGGCGTCGGTGTCGTTGACGTTGCGCAGCGCGAAGGAGATGGTCACCGCATCGAAGACGCCGTCGGCGAAGGGCAGCCTGAGGGCGTCACCGGCCAGCAGCGGCACCTGGGGACGGGTCCGCTTGCCGGCGTACAGCATCCCCAGCGACAGGTCGGCACCCACCGCGTACGCCCCGGAGTGCGCCAGCTCCTCGGTGGAGACGCCGGTGCCCGCCCCCACGTCCAGCACCCGCTCGCCCGGTCGGAGGCCGAGCGCCTCCCGGGTCGCCCGCCGCCAGAGCCGGTCCTGCCCGAAGGAGAGGACGGTGTTGGTCAGGTCGTAGCGGGCAGCCACGCCGTCGAACATCGCGGCGACCTCGTGCGGCTGCTTGTCCAGGCTGGCGCGCTGGCCCTGTGGGGTACGGCTCACCCCTCCACTCTGCCAGCCGCACCGCGAACCGCTGTCGACGGGTCGCGCTCGCGGACGACAGCAGGGGCGGGATGGTGACCCATCCCGCCCCTGCTGCCGTGCGTTATATGAACGGCCCGCGCGGACCGATGGAGGACGACCGTCAGGCGGTCGGCTTCTCGTCGCCCGGGGTCACCAGGACCACCCGGCGCCGACGGGCGACCAGGAACATCGCCCCACCCGCAGCCAGCACCGCCGCGCCGACGCCGCCGATCAGACCGGCCTTGGCACCGGTCACCGGCAGGCCACCCTCGTCGTTGCCGGTGTCGTCGCCGCCACCGGCGCCGCCCTCGGCCGCGACGACGACGGCGTAGCCGTCGGTGTTGTCGCTGGGGTCCAGATCGGACGCCGAAAGAGCGGTCATGTTCTCCGGCATGGTCTTGATCTCGGTCGACTGCGCGGTGAGGGTCTTCTCCGGCATGATCGGCTCGACCGAGACGGTGCCGCCGGTCAGCGCGCCGGCCTTGACGTCCTCACCCACGGTCAGCAGGTGGTAGAAGCGACCACCGGCGGTGATGTTGTCACCGTCCTTCGTGTCCTGCTCCTGCGGGACGAACGGGAGGGCGGCGTAGGTGCAGACGAGCTCGGTCAGCTTCTCGTCGTAGGCGCAGTCCGACTCGAGCGGCTCGCTGAAGGTGACGCCCTTGGGCAGCTTGACCGAGACCTTGAGGCCGGCGGTGGCCAGGTCGCCCTGGTTCCACGCGGTGTAGATGAGCGCCGCGCTGTCACCGGCGTGCAGATCACCGCCGAACTGCAGCTTGCCGTCCTTGACCGTGACGGAGGTCTTGACGTCGTCGGCCATGACGGCGAGGTCGGCGCCGCTCTCCTTGGTGAACTCGATGCTGGCGGACTTGGTGTTGTTGTCCGCGTTGGTGTCGTCCTTCGAGATGAGCGTGAAGCTCACCGGGGCGCTGTACGCCTCCTTCAGGTCGACGAGCTTGAAGAGCACCACCGGGAGGTCGATGGTCTCGCCCGCGCCGGGCAGACCGTCGGCGGCGGCGAAGCAGGTCCACGCGGTCGGCTGCTGCTCGGTGCCCTCGAGCTCGCAGCCGTCGACTGCCGGGACCGGGGCGACCTTGGTCCAGTCGACCTTGGACACATCGGCGCGGACGGCCAGCTCGGACGGGGTGTTCTCGCCCTTGTTGGTCACCTTGACGAACGCCAGCTTGCCCTCGACGCCATCGGCGACCCGGGTGCCCACCACGTCGAGCGACAGGTCCGTCTCGGTGCCGGCGGCCTGGGCGGGCGCGCCGAGGGCGGTGAACGCACCAGAGGCGAGCAGCGCCGCGGCGCCGAACCGCACCAGCGGCCGGTTACGGAAGATCATGGAAGGATTCCCCCCGTGGGGTGAAGGAAAGGTACGAGCGCGCACGTTAGCGGTCCGCGATCGCCGTCGCCACCCCCGACGCCGGAAGTTCTCCACCTGCACGGCTAAGCGTCACTTAAGGATTGTCCGGATTGATCGTTCTTGTTGCCTGCGGCTCTGGCCACCCCATCCGGCAAACGGACAGCAAGATCCCGCCTTTCGGCGATCAACCAGTGGCCGTTCGGTGGAACGACCCGAGGTGCGGGACGTCACAGAGCGTGCCGGAAAGCGCGCGGGACGTGGGTCAGTTGACCTCGACGAGCGGCAGCGACTTCCCCACCCCGCCGCCCGGCAGGGCGATCGAGGAGAAGTGCGAGACCACCCGCTCGTCGCTCGGGTCGTCGGCCGGCGTCCAGTGCACCGCGAGTCGGTTGTAGAGGGTGTCCCGCTGCGCCGGGATCCGGTCCGCGGACCGGATCATCCCGATCAGCTCGTGCAGGTTGGACCGGTGCCGGGCGCCCGCCGAGGAGATGACGTTCTCCTCCAGCATGATCGAACCCAGGTCGTCCACCCCCATGTGCAGGGCGAGCTGGCCGACGTCCTTGCCGGTGGTCAGCCAGGACGCCTGCAGGTGCGGCACCGTCTCGAAGAAGAGCCGGGCCACCGCGACCAGCCGCAGGTACTCCAGGGTCGTGGCCTGCGTACGCCCCTTGAGGTGGTTGTTCTCCGGCTGGTACGTCCACGGGATGAAGGCCCGGAAACCCCCGGTCCGGTCCTGCACGTCGCGGATCATCCGCAGGTGCTCGATCCGCTCGGCGTGGGTCTCGCCGGTGCCCATCATCATCGTGGCGGTCGACTCCAGGCCCTGGCGGTGGGCCAGCTCCATGACCTCCAGCCAGCGCGCGCCCGACTCCTTCAGCGGCGCGATCGCCTTCCGCGGCCGGTCCGGCAGCATCTCGGCGCCGGCGCCCGCGATCGAGTCCAGCCCGGCCGCCTTGATCCGCGCGATGGCCTCGTCCAGGCTGACGCCGGAGACCTTGGCCATGTGCAGGATCTCGCTCGGGCCGATCGAGTGGATGGCCAGCTGCGGGTACGCCTTCTTGACCGAGGAGAAGAGCTCCTCGTAGTACTCCACGCCGTAGTCCGGGTGGTGGCCGCCCTGGAGCATGACCTGGGTGGCGCCCAGCTCGACCGCCTCGCCGCAGCGGCGCAGGATCTCCTCGGTCGAGTGGGTCCAGCCCTCCTTGTGCTTGGGGGCCCGGAAGAACGCGCAGAACTTGCACGCCGTCACGCAGACGTTGGTGTAGTTGATGTTGCGGTCGATCAGGTACGTGACGATGTTGTCGGGGTAGCGCCGCCGGCGCACCGCGTCCGCCGCCTCGCCGAGGGCGTGGAAGGGCGCCTCGGTGTAGAGCAGCAGGGCCTCCTCGGGCGTGATCCGCCCGCCGTCCGCGCCGCGCTGCAGGATGTCGT
>JBARAE010000793.1:0-5806 GCA_049791715.1 Micromonospora sp. | reverse complement strand
CGCCCAGCGCCATCCGGCCGTCAGCGCGATGGTCGGCACCGCCGCGCCGGCCAGCAGCGTCGACACCGGGATCGCGGCCTGCTTCACCCCGAACGACAGCCCCTGCCGGTGGGCGGGAACGTGCCGGGCCAGCGCCGCGTTGCTGGCGAGTTGGCCGAGGGCGTTGGCTGCGGCGCTGAGGCCGAGGAGCACGACCAGCATCGGGTACGACCGGGCGAGCCCGGCCACCGCCAGCAGCGACCCGGCGGAGAGCAGGATGCCGGCGCGGGCCACCACGGCAGGCCCGTACCGCTCGACGAGCGCCCCGGAGGGGACCGACGCCAGCGCGCTGATCCCGAAGTAGACCGAGACGACCAGTCCCAGTCCGGCGGGGGAGAAGTGGAGGTCGTCGCCCATCTGCACAGCGAGGCCACCGACCAGGAAGACGGGCAGGACGCAGGCGATGGTGGTGGCGATGGCGCCCGCGCTGGCCCGGACGGTACGCGGCGGCGCGGCGGGCGAGGGGTGAAGAGCGGTGTCGGTCATGGTCAGGCAAACCTACGCCGCCTGCATTTCGGCAGCGGATCGTGTCTGTCGGTGCACGGACTGTGCCCGCTGATCTGGCATCCTCGATCCGAACAGGCATTTCGCACTCGGCCTCTTTTTCATATGGTGTAAGTCCCCGGCGGCGGAGGTGGTTGTGCGCGACCCCTTGGCGGAACCTTCGGACCTGATCCGCAGTGTCTCCCGCGCGCTTCGAGTGCTCGAGTCGGTCGGCCGTGCTCCGCGGGGCCTGACCGTCAAACAGATCGCCCGTCGCTGCGAGCTGACCGTGGCCACGACGTACCACCTGGTCCGGACGCTGGCGTACGAGGGCTACGTGATCCGGCGCGAGGACGGGACGTACATCGTCGGCCTGGAGGTGGCGGACCGGTACCGCGAGCTGGTCACCGCGTTCCGGGGGCCGCCTGCCGTGGGGGAGTCGCTGCGCCGGGCCGCCGCGGACACCGGGTACAGCCACTACCTCGGCCGCTTCGTGGGCGGCCAGGTGGCGGTCACCGCGGTGGCCGAGGGGCACCGCTCGCCGTACCTGGAGGACCTGGTGCCGGGCTTCGACGAGGGCGCGCACGCCACCGCGCTCGGCAAGAGCCTGCTCGCCACCCTCACCGCCGAGCAGCGCTTCCGTTACCTGCGGGAGTACGGCATGCGGCCGTTCACCAGCGCCACGCTGACCAGCCCGGAGGCGTTCGAGGCGGACCTGGCTGCCGGCGACCGGCGCGGCATGCAGCTGGAGCTGGGGCAGTTCCGGCAGGGCGTGGCCTGCGCCGCGGTGCTGGTGACCCCGGACAAGGACATCGAGCGCCGGGTGGTGCTGGCCTGCGCCCTGCCGGCCAGCGAGATGATGACCTCCGCCCGGGTGGTGCGGGCCAAGCTGCTCACCGTCGCCCGGGCCGTCGCCGACGGCATCGCCGCCGAGGCCTGACCGCCCCGGTACGCCGAAGGGCCTCCATCCCGGCGCGGGTGGTGGCCCTCGCGTTCTTGTGCCTGCGGGAAGAGGCCATGAGCTGGGCTGAACCGATCGGGGTCACGACACGTATGCAGGGTCGAACGCGCCGCCGCACCTGCCGCCGAGAGCGAGGTGACCCCATCAGCGACCACGACGCCCAACTGCTGCGCGCCCTGCACGACGAACACGCCGACGCGCTCTTCGCGCACGCCCTGCGGCTGGTCAACGGTGACCGGTCGCGGGCCGAGGACCTGGTGCAGGAGACGCTGCTGCGCGCCTGGCGGCACCCGGAGTCGCTGGACCCCACGCGCGGGTCGGTCCGGGCCTGGCTCTTCACCACCGCCCGGAACCTGGCGATCGACGCCTGGCGGCGTCGGTCCAGCCGGGTCGGCGAGGTCTACACCGACGAGCTGCCCGAGCCTTCCGAGACGGTCGACGAAACGGAGCGCGCGGTGGAGGCGTGGACCGTTGCCGAGGCGCTGAACCGGCTCAGCCCGACCCACCGTGAGGTGCTGGTCGAGTGCTTCTATCAGGGACGGTCGGTGGCCGAGGCGGCCGCCCGGTTGGGCGTACCGCCCGGCACGGTGAAGTCGCGCACCCACTACGCGCTGCGCTCACTACGGTTGGTGCTGGCCGAGATGGGGGTGACCGGATGACCCGCTGCGAGTTCGCGCACGACGACGGCGCGTACGTGCTGGGCGCCCTCGCTCCCGCCGAGCGCGCCGCCTACGAACGGCACCTGGCCGGCTGCGCCGCCTGTCGGGAGGCGGTCGCCGAGATCGCCGTGCTGCCGGGGCTCCTGGGCCGGCTCGACCCGGCCGGGCTGGAACAGTTCCTGCCGTCCGCGTCGGAGACCACCCGGCTGCCCGCGCTGCTCGACGCCGCCCGGGAGCGCCGGCGCCGCGAGCGGTCCCGCACCCGCCGGCGGTACGCGTTGACCGCGCTCGCCGCGGCGGTGCTCGCCGTTCTGGCGGGTGTCGGGGTGACCCTCGTCGGCCCGCACGACCCGGTTCCATCCTCGGTACCGCTGGTGGCGATGCGGCCGGTCGCCGGCAGCGCGCCGGTGCACGCCGAGATCGGGCTGACCGGTACCGACTGGGGCACCGAGGTGACCATGCGCTGCGGGTACGACCGGCGGGCCGGTCACCGCGAGGCGTACACGTTCCGGCTGGTGGCGCACGGCCCGGACGGCGCGACGGAGCAGGTGGGCTCCTGGCTCGCCGCCCCGGGTGACGACGTCCGCCTGACCGGCGCGACGCACTTCACCCAGGGCGAACTGGTCAGTCTGGACCTTCTCCGGGGCGACGGCACCCCGGTCCTCACCTACGACGCGCGCTGACCCGGGTCAGCGCGCGCCGGCGGGGACCGGTGCCGCCGCGCGGACCTCGGCACGGGTACGGCGGGTGTGCCGTAGGGCGTCCACGGTGAAGACGATCAGCGCGAGCCAGACCAGCGCGAAGCCGGCCAGCCGGGCGGGCGGCATGGGCTCGTGGAAGATCAGCACCCCGCAGCCGAGCTGGAGGATCGGGGCGAGGTACTGGAGCATGCCCAGCGCGGAGAGCGGCAGCCGGTTGGCCGCCCCGGCGAAGAGCAGCAGCGGGATCGCGGTGGCCGCGCCGGCCAGCACCAGTAGCACGGTGTGCCCGGCCGAGACCTGCCCGAACGTCGACTCGCCCCGCCGGACCAGCCAGCCGAGGTACGCCAGCGCGGGCAGCGCCAGCACCGCCGACTCGACGAACAGCCCCTCCGCGGCGGGCAGCCCGAGTCGCTTCTTCGCCAGGCCGTACCCGGCGAAGCTGAAGGCGAGGGTGAGCGCCAGGTAGGGCAGCCGGCCGTAGTCGACGGTGAGCACCGCGACCGCCAGCGCGCCGACGCCCAGCGCCGCCCACTGCGCCGGACGCAGTCGCTCGCGGAGCACGAAGACCCCGAGCAGCACCGACACCAGGGGGTTGATGAAGTAGCCGAGGGCGGTCTCCACCACCCGGTCGGAGTTGACCCCGTAGATGTAGGTGCCCCAGTTGACGGCGATCAGCGCGGCGGCGGCGGTGATGCCCGCGAGGGCACGGGGCCGGCGCAGCAGCGCACGCAGGAAGCCGATGTTGCGGGCCGCGGCCAGCAGCAGCGCCACGAAGGCCACCGACCAGACGATCCGGTGCGCGAGGATCTCCATCGGCCCGGCCGGGCGCAGCAGCTTGAGGTAGATCGGGAAGAAGCCCCACAGCAGGTACGCGCCGAGGCCGTACAGGTAGCCGAGACGGATCGGGTTCACGCCTCCACCGTAAGTGGTGTAGTGGCGTTTTGGTCCTTTCCGGTGACCCGGTTCACCCGCTGGTCCAGCTCCATCCACTGCTCCGGCGTCACCGGGGCGAAGCCGACCTTGGCGTACACCCCGTGTGCGTCGGCGGTGGCCAGCAGGATCCGGCGTACCCCCAGCTCGGCCAGGTGGTCACGGACCGTGCCGGCCAGCCAGGTGCCCAACCCGCGACCCCGCTCCGCCGGGTCGACGTAGACGTCGCAGAGCCAGCCGAACGTCGCGCGGTCGGTGACCACCCGGGCCACCGCGACCTGCCCGCCGTCACCCGGGCGGTAGACGCCGAAGCCGATCGAGCCGGCGAAGGCCCGGCCCACGGTCTCCCGGTCCCGCCCCAGCGCCCAGTACGCGTCCGTGGACAACCATCGGTGCACCCGATCCAGGTCGAGGCGGTCCGGGTCAGTGCTGATCTGGTAGCCGTCGGCGCGGGTCACGGTGAACACGCCTTCGACCCTAGGTGCGGCCCTACCCCGCTTCACCAGCCAATTCCCGCCCACTGGCCTGGCCGGTGGGCGGGAATCGGGGTACGTCGGCCGGTCAGTCGCGGTCGAGGACGGCGCCGAGGATCCAGGTGACGATGCTGACGAAGAGCGCGCCGAGCACGGCGGCCGGCCAGAAGTTGTCCACGTGGAACGGCAGCCCGGCCTGCCCGGCGATCCAACTCGTGAGCAGGAAGAGCAGGCCGTTGACCACCAGTGCGATCAGGCCGAGGGTGAACAGGTAGAAGCCGCAGCCGACGGTCTTGATGATCGGCTGGAGTACGGCGTTGACCACCCCGAAGATCACCGCGACCAGCACCAGCGTGGTGACCTTGTCGGTGACCGAATCGGACTCGAGCCGGACGCCGGGGATGATGAGCGTGGCCAGCCAGAAGGCCACCGCCGTCGAGGCCAGCCGGATCAGAAGACCCTTCAGAAATCCCATGGCGGGGATGGTGCCATGGTCCGTCCAGCGAGGGGAACCCGCGAAGATCACGAATTCGTTGCTCAGCGCCGCGTCGGCTGACCGACCAGTTGCGACTCGATCGGCGTCGGGGCGAGCAGCGCCCAGCGCAGCGCCCGCCGGTTGACCACCGCCACCATGTCGTCCCGGATCCGGGTCAGCCAGTCTGCCGACCCGCCCAGCCCCAGGGCCGCGCCGGCCAGCCCGGCCTCTCCGGGGCCGAGCGGCTGCAAGATCGCCAGATCGGCGCGGGCCAGCGCGTCCACGTCCGCCGGACCGAGCTCGTCCCGAACGACCAGGGTGGACTGCCAGGCCGATCCCGTCCCGACCCCGGCCGGCACCGGTCCCGCGTCGACCACCAGCAGCAGCGGCCGCACCGGGGAACCGGGTGGCCCGCCCACCGGCCGGCCGGGTGGGATCACCGGAACCGCCCCGCCCGGCGCGCCGACCCCGCGGACGAAGGGCTCCCAGACCCGTGGCCGGGCGGTCTGCACGACCACCCGGGCGCCGAGCGCCAGCGCGCGCAACGCCAGGAGCTGGGCCACCCGCACCCCGCCGACCAGAATCAGCCGGGTCGCCTCGGGGCGGAACAGCCGGATGGTCACCGCTCCGCCGTGCCGGTTCGCGCCCACCATCAGCCCCGCCTCCCCGGTGGACAGCTCAAGGTGGTCCAGGGTCTCCCCGCTCACCGCCGCGCCGTCGCGGACCACGGCCAACGGCAGCGTCGCGGCCAGCCCGTGCACCTGCTCGCCGTCCAGCCGGCGGACCTCACCACCGAGGTCGGTGACCAGCCGGCGCAGAGCCTGGGCCGCGACCGAGAGTTCCGTGGCGGTCCCGGCCGCCAGCCGTACGGTCAGCTCGGCCGGGACCGAGGCGCTGTCGGCGGCGGCACGCGGACCGACGCAGAGCGAGACGGTGCTGGCGGTCGCCGGCAGCGCGAGCAGCCGGGGCACGAGCCGCCGGGCGGCATCCGTACGCGGGTCCGGCCAGCGGCGGAGCCGAAAGGTGGCCTGCAGCAGCCCTCCCGTCTGCACGGTCGGCCAGGTCTCCCGGGCCGACGCGTCGGT
>JBARAE010000792.1:0-3722 GCA_049791715.1 Micromonospora sp. | reverse complement strand
GATCGACGATGCGGGGGGAGTGGGAGGGGAGGGGGAGGGGAGGGTGGTCAGCGGGGGCGGGTGAGGGTGCGGGCGGCGGTCAGGGAGAGAGCTGCGGCGGCGGCCAGAACGATGGCCATCGGGACGGCGCTGCCCTCGCCGCCCAGCCCCACCAGCGGTGCGGCGAGCGCGCCGATCACCGACTGGATCGCGCCCATCAGGGCGGCCGCCGTGCCGGCGTGGCGGGCTTGCGAATCCAGGGCGAGGGCGGTGCTGTTCGGCGTCACCATGCCGAGCGAGCCGACGAAGGCGAAGAGGGCCACCGCCACCAGGGCGAGGCTGGTGGCGAGGGCGCCGGTCAGCACGCCGACCGCGGCCACCGCGTTGACCAGCAGGGTGGCCACCAGCAGCCGGCGCGGCTCGAACCGGTCCAGCAGCCGGGCGTTGACCTGCCCCATCGCCACCAGGCACAGCGCGTTCAGGCCGAAGAGCAGGCTGAACGTCGTCGCCGAGACGCCGAAGACGTCCTGGAAGACGAAGGACGACCCGGAGATGTACGCGAAGAGCCCGGCGAAGGCGAAGGCCTGGGTCAGCGCGTACCCGAGGTAGACCCGGTCGGCGAAGAGCGAGCGCATGGTCCGGGCGGTGCTCGCCAGGCCGCCGGTGCTGCGCCGCTCGACGGGCAGCGTCTCCGGCAGCCGCCAGGCCACCGCGGCGGCCAGCAGCAGCCCGATCACCGCCAGGGTGACGAACACGGCCCGCCAGGAGCCGAACCGCAGCACCAGGCTCCCGACGCTCGGCGCGGCGACCGGCGCCACCCCGAACACCAGGGTGAGCCGGGAGAAGTACTTCGCGGCGGCGCGGCCGGCGTACAGGTCGCGGACCACCGCCCGGGCGACCACGACGCCCATGCCGCCGGCGACGCCCTGCGCGAAGCGGGCGGCGGCGAGCGCCGGGGCGGTCGGCGCGACGGCGCAGACCAGCCCCAACACCGCGTACCCGATGACACCGATCAGGACCGGGCGGCGTCGGCCCCACCGGTCGCTGAGCGGACCGGTGATGAACTGGCCGAGGGCGAGCCCGACGAGGCAGGTGGTCAGGGAGAGCTGGATCTGGGCCTGGTCGGCGCCGAGGTCCCGGGTCATCGCCGGGAACGCCGGCAGGTACATGTCCAGCGAGAGCGGGCCGATCGCGGTGAGCGTGCCGAGCAGCACGAGCAGCATCAGGCCGTCCCGGCCGGCCGGCGTGCCGGCGGTCGGTGTCCCGGCCCGGGTGCCGACGGTTCCCGCCGGACGCATGGTCGACTGCACGGTGTGCGTCAAGACTGGATTCCCCCCACGATCGATGACGCCCCGCTAACTTTAGCTCTGTACCCAGAACTATTGCAGTGTGAAGTAGGTGACCCCGTTGTCAGGTGAGGAGCGGGTGGCGCGGCTCGGCGCCCTGGTGGGAGAGCTGCACCGGCTGCTGCGCCGCTCCGCCGCCGGCCGCGCCCACCGGGTCGTCCTACCGGAGGCCCAGGTGGAGTTGCTGCTGCTGGTCCGCGCCGAACCGGGGATCAGCGGGAAGGAGGCGGCTCGCCGCCTCGGTACCGCGCCGAACACGGTCAGCACCCTGGTCCACGACCTGGTCGACGCCGGCCTGCTCGACCGGGAACGCGACCCGACGGACCGCCGAGTGGTCCGGCTCCGCCTGACCGAGGCGGCTCACGCCCGGATGGCGGACCACGCGCGCCACCGTGCCGCGCTCCTCGCCGACGCCCTGGCCACCCTGGACCCCGCCGCCCGTGACGCGGTCCTGGCGGCCGTCCCCCACCTCGACGCCCTGCTCACCGCCCTCCGTCGCTGAGCGCCCGACCCTTCCGGCGCCCGCGGCTGAGGCGCCACGCTCGCTGGGATCTTGCGCCAAAAGTGCCAGATCCCGGGCGGCGGTTGGGCGGCGCCGTCAGGCGGTGCCGTCGAGTTCGGCGTAGCCGCGACGCGCGGCGATCAGGCCGGGGCGGGCGCCGAACGGGGACTCCGCGGCCACCCGCTCGGGCGGGGCGCTCCCGGTGTGCCCGGCGCGGATCAGCCACGCCTGGTCGACGAGCCGGGTGTGCTGCGCCCGGACGAACTCGACGTCCACCGGCTCACCGTGCCCCGGCACCACCACCGTCGACGGCGTCATCAGCCGGAGCAGCTCGGCGACGGCGTCCGGCCACTGCAACGGGTACGAGTCCTCGAACGCGGGCGGCCCGCTCTGCTCCACCAGGTCACCGGCGACCAGCACGTCCGCGTCCGGCACGTGAACCACCAGATCGGCGTCGGTGTGCCCGCGCCCCGGGTGGCGCAGCACGACCCGCCGGCCGCCGATGTCGAGCACCGTCTCGGTGAGCACCGGATGCGTCGGGGCCAGCAGCTCCGTGTCGCCCAGCTGGGCGGCGAGCGCCGGCTGCTCGTCGCGGATCTCCTCGTACGCGGCCCGGCGCAGCTGCTCCGGGCGGTCGCGCAGCGCCTCGACGGCCAGCTCGTGCGCGTACACCGGGCGGGGCGGGTCGGCGGCCAGGGTGGCGTTGCCGAAGCAGTGGTCGAAGTGGTGGTGGGTGTTCACCACCGTCCACGGGTGCGGGGTGATCGCCCGGGCGGCCTCGGCCAGCTCGCGTGCCTGTGCGGCGGTGGAGAGGGTGTCCACCAGCAGCGCCGCGCCGTCGCCGACGACCAGCGTCACGTTCACGTGCAGCAGCGGCTCGCGCAGGACGTGGACGCGGTCGGCGACCTCGACGAACCGGGTGCTCATGACGCCTGCGAGGCGCGCTCGACGAAGCGCTGCCGGTCGACCAGCACCCGCTCGATCCGCGCCTCGGCCACCGTCTGCCCCCCGTCGGTGACGGTCACCTCGAAGAGCAGCCGGCGCCCGTCGACCTTCGCGAGCAGGGCCTGCGCCAGCACGGCACGGCCGACCGGGGTGGGGGCGCGGTGGTCCAGCTCGACCCGGAGCCCGACGGTGGTCTGCCCGGGCGGCATCCGGGTCGCGGTGGCCGCCACGGTCGCCGCCTCGGCCAGGGCGAGCACCCGGGGGGTGCCGAGCACCGGCACGTCACCGGAGCCCACCGCCTGGGCGGTGTCGGCCTCGGTGACGGTCAACTCGACCCGGGCGGTGAGGCCCGGCGCGAAGGGCGGCTCCGGCTGCTCCTGCATGGGTAGAGCCTAATCGAGCCGGACCGGGGCCGGGTGGCGTCCGACGGCCGGCAGGTGGTCGGCGTCGGTCGATGCGTCGCCCGCCGTTAACCTTGACCGCGATGGCCGTTGTGACAGATCCCCAGCCCCCCGCCCGGACCGGCGCCGCCGAGTCGACCGACGGCGGTCGTCGCCGCGCCGTCGCGATGGCGATCTGGGGGGTCGCCTTCGTGGCCGGATGGCTCGCCATCGGCCTGCCCACCGACCCGGCGTACGCCTTCGTCTGGATCTGGGCGGCCACCATCGCCTGGAACTCGTCCCGGCCGTGGCGCAGCCACCTGCGCTTCGCGCGGGACTGGACCCCGGTGGTGCTGCTGCTCGCCGCGTACAACCTGTCCCGGGGCTTCGCCGACAACGGCGCGACGCCGCACGCCATGGAGCTGATCGTCGCCGACCGGTTCCTGGTCGGCTGGGCCACCGGCGGGGAGGTGCCGACAGTCTGGCTGCAGCAGCACCTGTACCGGCCCGAGGTGCGCTGGTGGGACGTGCTGGCCAGCTGGGTCTACTTCTCCCATTTCGTGGCGACGC
>JBARAE010000791.1:0-1542 GCA_049791715.1 Micromonospora sp. | reverse complement strand
CGTCGACGTGCTTGCGCGCCCGGCTGAGCACCTGGCGCACCGCCGGCTCGGACTTGTCGACGGCGGCCGCGATCTCGTCGTAGCCGAAGCCGAAGACCTCGCGCAGAACGAACACCGCGCGCTCCGTGGGCGTCAGGGACTCCAGCACGAGCAGCATGGCCATCGAGAGGCTGTCGGCGAGCTCGACGTCCTCGGCCACGTCGGGCGCGGTGAGCAGCGGCTCGGGCAGCCAGGAGCCGACGTAGGACTCCTTGCGGCGGCCGAGCGTACGCAGCCGGGTGAGCGCCTGACGGGTGGTGATCCGGACCAGGTAGGCGCGCTGGTCGCGGACCGTGCCGAGATCGACGCCCGCCCACCGCAGCCACGTCTCCTGGAGGGCGTCCTCCGCGTCGGCGGCCGAGCCGAGCATCTCGTACGCGACGGTGAAGAGCAGGTTGCGGTGGGCGAGGAACGCCTCGGTAGCCGGGTCCGGGCGGTCATCGGCTGCGGTCTGCGGCGTGCCCACCATCGGTGACTCCTGTTCGCTCTCGACTGCGTCACCCATCAGATGCCGGTGCCCGCCGTTCTGTGACACCTCTCGGCTGTGGCGGTGGTCACCTGGCCGCGCCGTCACAGGGCTCCGATCGCCGGCATCTCGTGTTCGTCCAACCGAACACCACGAGTGAAGGACGGAACCATGGACGCCCGATTCAACATGTTCGACAGCGAGATCGCCATGAAGTTCTTCAAGCGGTTCGCCAACGCCGGCCTGGTGATCCAGCAGTCGTCGCTGCCGAAGTCGACGCAGGAGCTGGTGTCGCTGCGGGCCAGCCAGATCAACGGCTGCGGTTGGTGCATCGACATGCACACCAAGGATGCCGCAGCGGCCGGTGAGACCGCGGTCCGGCTCAACCTGGTCGCCGCCTGGCGTGAGTCGACCGTCTTCACCGAGGCCGAGCAGGCCGCGCTGGCGCTCGCCGAAGAGGGCACCCGGCTCGCCGACGCCCATGAGGGCGTCTCCGACGAGACCTGGGCCCAGGTGCGCAAGCACTACGACGACGACCAGATCGCCGCGCTGGTCTCCCTGGTCGCCCTGATCAACGCGGCCAACCGGCTCGCCGTGATCGTGCACCAGAAGGGCGGCTCCTACCAGCCCGGCATGTTCGCCGCCGCGTTCGACTGATCGGCAGACGAATCCGGCCCGGCCCAGGATCATGCGATCCGGGCCGGGCCCTTACCCTGCTGGCCTGCACCGGGTCAGCCGCCGATGACGGCACCCGCAGCTCAGTCCAGGGCGATTACGCGCTCGCGTACCGGTGGCAGGCAGGTGCTCGCGCTGCACGCGCCGTACGTGACCACCACCTCGGCCGGGCCTTCCCCGATGGACCGCACCGGCAGCGTGACCGTGACCGGGCCGTCCGGGTAGACGGGCAGCGTCACGTCCAGCTCCTCGATGCGCAGCTTGTTGACCGTCTTGTCGGCGGTGGGCGTACCGATCGCGTCGAGGCTCCCCCGGACGGCGACGACCGTCGGGATGCCGAGGCCCTGCACGCCGTCGGCCGG
>JBARAE010000790.1:0-2772 GCA_049791715.1 Micromonospora sp. | reverse complement strand
GCATCGATCTGCCGACCACGCCGGTCCACGCCCCGCGACTGCCGCCACAGCACGCTCGCGCTGAGCTTGCGGCGCTCGGCGACCACCTCGTCGGGCAGCTCGAACGGGGCGGGGAAGGGCAGGTAGCGGGGCAGGAAGTCGGCCAGCATGCGCTCCTGCTCGGTGTAGGCCTCCGGATCGGAGTCGGTGTCGTTGAGGCAGAACACGTCGCGGTCCCGGCGCGAGAGCAGCTCGGCGAGGCGGGCGGGTGTCGACGGGTGGCCGAGGTCGGCGTACTCGTACTCGATGTCGCCGGGCACCGCCTGGCCGGTCAGGTAGGACCAGTACTGGTGCAGGGACGACGGGATCGACAGGTCGCCCTGGTGGCGGAACAGGTGCCGCGCCGTCTCCGTCACCTCGGCGTGGAGCACCTGCTCGATCTGGAACATGATGCTGCGCCTCAGCGCGAACGGGGTGTGCTTCATCTTCTGCGTGATGGTCACGCCGAACTGCCGCTGGATGTGCAGGCGGTTGTTCTTGCCGGCGGCGTTCACCGGCGGGTCACTCGGCCGCGCCTCTCCCAGCCCGAACTGGGCCGGGGAGAGGAAGAACTTGGCGATCCCGTTGGCGTGGAAGAAGTGGGTCGGCAGCACGGGCCGGCCCAGGAAGACGTCGTCGTTGAAGTAGAGGAAGTGCTCGGCGAGCCCGGGGATCCGATGCAGCCGGGACTCGATGGCGTGCGAGTTGAACGACGACCGGCCGCCGAGGTCGGCGAAGAGTTCGGCGTGGGTGACCACCGTGACCATGGGGTGGGTCGGGTCGAGCCAGCTCGGCAGCTGACCGTCGGTGACCAGGAAGATCTTCCGCAGCCAGGGCGCGAAGGTGTGCAGCGAGCGCATCGCGTACCGCAGCTCGTCGCGGTTGTGGTATCGGGAGGAGTTGGCGGCCACCGCGTGCCGCGCGTCGGGCGAGGCGAGCGCGGCCATCTTGCGATGCAGCCACTCCGGGTCCGATCCGTCCACCCAGGTGAAGACGGCGTCGATGGCGAAACCCACCCGGTCCGGAGCGCGGACGGTCAGGTCACGGCGCGTCCGGTAGGTGTGGTCGTCCGCCTCGGGGACGAAGTGGCTGAGCAGCGCCGCGGCGACTCGGACCGGTTCCGCTCGGGCCGGCGCCTCGTCGACGACCGCGTTGTGCCGGGGCGCGCGGACCACGTCGCCCACCCGGGTCCAGAATTCGATCTCGCAGGCGAACTGGGCACCCAGGACCACGCGCGCCCGGACGTCGGTGACCGGGAACCACACCTGAATGACCTCGGTGGGCGCCAGGTCGGGCTGGTTCCGCCCGGGCCGTACCTCGACCGTCCGGATCTGCGCGCCGGACAGCGCCGGGGCGGAGCGGACCAGGCGCAGCACCTCGGCCCGCCGATCCTCGAGCACGGCGACGGAACTGCGCAGGTAGTCGTCGTTGCGCAGGCAGTGGTGGTCGATCCCGGCCGCTGCCAGGACGCTGGTCACGGTGCTGAGGTTGCGATGCCACATCTCCAGCGGCGTCGCCGCGGCGACCACCTGGGCCTCGGTCCGTATGCCGCCGTCGGTGACGGTCACGCGGGAGCCCAGCGGGTGCACGGTGTCGCTGCCGCTCGGGCGGGTGAGGCTGCGCACGAGGCGGAGGCGCTGCTCCCGGGGCAGGAGGTCGATCAGTCGGCGGCGCATGCCCGGTGGGAGGAGGCGGTAGAGCTTGAGCGCGATCATGGAAGCCGCCTCTGAGTGCTGACGGCCGCGGTGTTCCCCGGCATGGTTCAGGCCTGGTCGAGCGTGGCCGTCAAGGCCGCGGCCGGTTCACGGACACCCACTGAATCAGCACGCATCGCCGATGACCTCTCACTTCTTCCCCGTTGGCCGTGCCGGGATCCCTCCTCACCAGACCGCCTCTACTGGCATGGACCTGGAGAGATTGTGTGCAGGTACGGCAGCCGCGACATTAGCAACGGATTCACGGCAGGAACACCAGCCGTTCATCTTGTTCACAGCCGCTTCCAGGCCGTTATGCGGCTATTGGCGTGCTGGGTGGATATTTCACGTTCGGCAAGTACACCCTTCCGGTGGAGTGGCAGGTACCGAATCGGCTGAGCCGAGGCCGCGGCTCCGGCCTGGCACCCCGGCACCCCGGCACCCCGGCACCCCGGCACCGAGCCTCGGCGGCCGTACCCCGACCTGGCAGAGTGTCGGGGTGACCGAATCCAGACCGTCCACCAGCCGGACCCTGTGCCCCCCGCCCGGGTACCGGCTGGCCGCGTCGGTCCGGGCCCTCACCTTCAGCCCGTACGACCCGTGCGCCCGGGTGGCCGCCGGCACCTTCTGGTGGGCCACCCGCACGCCCGCCGGTCCGGCCACGCTCGCCCTGCGCCCTTCCGGTGGCGAACTGGTCGCCGAGGGGTACGGCCCCGGGGCCGACTGGGTGATCGAGCGCGCGGACGGAATCGCCGGGCTCCGCGACGACCTGACCGGCTTCGCCGCACTCGCCGCCGCGCACCCGGTGGTGGCCCGGCTGGCCGCCCAGCACCGGGGACTGCGGATGCCGGCCACCGGCCAGCTCTTCCCCCGGCTGCTCCGGGCCGTCTTCGAGCAGAAGGTGACCGGCAAGGAGGCGTACCGGGCGTACGCGGCCACCGTCCGGCACTTCCGCGAGGCGGCGCCGGGGCCGTTGCAGCCGCTGCTGCTGCCGCCGGAACCGGCCGCGGTGGCGGCCGCTCCGTACTGGGTCTTCCACCCGTTCGGCGTCGAGCAGCGG
>JBARAE010000789.1:0-3332 GCA_049791715.1 Micromonospora sp. | reverse complement strand
TCCTTCGTGATCCGGATGGCCGACTCGCCGGAGGCGGCGGCGATCGTCCGGACGACCGTGGGCCTCGCGCACGAGCTGGGTCTACGGGTGGTGGCCGAGGGCGTGGAGACCGCCGAGCAGCGCACCGCCCTGGCCGAGCTGGGCTGCACCGCCGCCCAGGGATATCACTTCTTCAAGCCCATGCCGGCCGACAAGCTCGGGGCCGTGCTCGGTTCCCTCCTGGACACCGCCCAGGGCAACGTCTTCCCGCTCCGCGCCGACGGCGCCTCCTGACCCGACCCCTCCGCTCCGGCGGCGTGGCCCGGCCCCGCTGGATATGGTCGTCGGGTGAACCGACTCGCTGACGCCACCTCGCCGTACCTGCTTCAGCACGCCGACAATCCGGTGGACTGGTGGCCCTGGTGTGACGAGGCGTTCGCCGAGGCGAAGCGGCGCGACGTGCCGGTCCTCATCTCGGTCGGGTACGCCGCCTGCCACTGGTGCCATGTGATGGCGCACGAGTCGTTCGAGAACGAGGGCGTCGGCCAGCTCGTCAACGACGACTTCGTGGCGATCAAGGTGGACCGGGAGGAGCGGCCGGACGTCGACGCGGTCTACATGACCGCCACCCAGGCGATGACCGGGCAGGGCGGCTGGCCGATGACGGTCTTCGCCACTCCGGACGGCACGCCGTTCTTCTGCGGCACGTACTTCCCCCGCGCGAACTTCATCCGGCTGCTCGGCTCCGTGGCCACCGCGTGGCGGGATCAGCGGGAGGCCGTGCTCCAGCAGGGCGCCGCCGTGGTCGAGGCGATCGGCGGGGCGCAGGCGGTCGAAGGCCTGACCGCCCCGCTCACCGCCGAACTGCTCGACGCCGCCGCCGAGCAGCTCGCCTCCGAGTACGACCGCACCAACGGCGGTTTCGGCGGCGCGCCGAAGTTCCCGCCGCACATGAACCTGATCTTCCTGCTCCGGCACCACCAGCGCACCGGTTCGGAGCGCAGCCTGGAGATCGTCCGGCACACCTGCGAGGCGATGGCCCGGGGTGGCATCCACGACCAGCTCGCGGGCGGCTTCGCCCGCTACTCGGTGGACGGCCACTGGACCGTGCCGCACTTCGAGAAGATGCTCTACGACAACGCCCTGCTGCTGCGGGTCTACACCCAGCTCTGGCGGCTCACCGGGGACCGGCTGGCCCGGCGGGTGGCCCGCGACACGGCCCGGTTCCTCGCCGACGAGCTGCACCGGCCCGGGGAGGGCTTCGCCTCCGCGCTGGACGCGGACACCGAGGGCGTCGAGGGGCTGACCTACGCCTGGACGCCGGCCCAGCTCGTCGAGGCGCTGGGGGAGGAGGACGGCCGCTGGGCCGCCGACCTGTTCGGGGTGACCGAGCAGGGCACCTTCGAGCACGGCACCAGCGTGCTGCGACTGGCCCGGGACGTGGACGACGCTGACCCGGACATCCGCGCCCGCTGGCGGGACGTGGTGGGTCGGCTGCTGGCCGCCCGGGACACCCGCCCCCAGCCGGCCCGGGACGACAAGGTGGTGGCCGCCTGGAACGGGCTGGCGATCACCGCGATCGCCGAGTTCCAGCAGGTCGCCGCCGTGTACGCGTCCCCCGACGACGAGGACGCGAACCTGATGGAGGGCGTCACCATCGTCGCCGACGGCGCGATGCGGGACGCCGCCGAGCACCTGGCCGGTGTGCACGTCGTCGACGGGCGGCTGCGCCGGGTCTCCCGCGACAAGGTGGTCGGCGAGCCGGCCGGCGTACTGGAGGACTACGGCTGCGTCGCCGAGGCGTTCTGCGCGATGCACCAGCTCACCGGCGAGGGCCGGTGGCTGGAGCTGGCCGGCCAACTCCTCGACGTCGCGCTGGCCCGGTTCGCGGCCCCGGACGGCGGCTTCTACGACACCGCCGACGACGCCGAGCGGCTGGTCACCCGGCCGGCCGACCCGACTGACAACGCCACCCCGTCGGGCCGCTCGGCGATCGTCGCCGGGCTCGTGGCGTACGCGGCGCTGAGCGGGGAGGTGCGCTACCGGGAGGCCGCCGAGCGGGCCCTGTCGACCGTCGCGCCGATCGTCGGCCGGCACGCCCGGTTCACCGGGTACGCGGCGACGGTCGGCGAGGCGCTGCTCTCCGGCCCGTACGAGATCGCGGTGGTCACCGACGACCCGGCCGGTGACCCGCTGGTCGCCGCAGCACACCGGTACGCGCCGCCCGGGGCGGTGGTGGTGGCGGGCGAAACCGGCCGGCCGGGTGTGCCGCTGCTGGCGGACCGGCCGCTGCTCGACGGCCGGCCCACCGCGTACGTGTGCCGGGGTTTCGTCTGTGACCGTCCGGTCACCTCCGTCGACGACCTGGTCGCCCAGCTGCGCTGACCCGCCCGCGGCTCACGGCCAGAGCAGCTCGCGTTCCCACCCGCCGTCGGTCCGGCGGTAGCGCAGCCGGACGTGCCGGCGGTCCCGGTCGGCCTGCCAGAACTCGACGGACAGCGGCACCACGGTGTAGACGGTGTGCGCCTCGGCGACCAGACCGGGGTCGGCGGCGAGCCGGGCGCGGATGTCGGCGAGCTCGCGGTCCAGCTCGGCCCGGTCGGTGAGGACGGCGCTCTGCCGGCCCGCCAGGGTGGCGATCCGCGAGCCTTCCGGCCGGGCCAGGAAGTCCTGACGGGAGACGGCGGGGTCGGCGGGGCGGGCGGTGCCACGGACCCGGACCTGGCGGCCCTGCTCGCGCCAGTGGAAGCTGAGCGCGACTCGTGGGTTGGCGGCCATCTGCCGACCCTTGGCGCTGGTCGACGTCGTTGCGAAGTGCCAGCCCTCGGCGTCGAGGTCCTTGAGGATCAGCACCCGGGCGTCCGGGGCGCCGTCGGCGTCGACCGTGGACACGGTCATCGCGTGCGGCTCGTCCACGTCGGCGGCGACCGCCTCGGCGAGCCAGTCGGCGAAGAGCGCGGCGGGCTCCGCCGGGGCCCCGGCCGGGTCGAAGGACGGCATGTCGTGGGCCAGCACGGGCAGCGCGCGGAGCATCTCGCGGGTGGTCATTCCGTGATCATTTCAGCCGAGCCCTCCGCGCCGGGACCCGCAGTGGGACCGGTCGCCCCTGACCGTTTCGTACGCCGCTGATCCGGCCCTCCGGGCCGCTGGTGGCGCCGACCCGGATAGGCTGGCGCCGCTATGGATTCCCGTACCGGACTCCCTGTTGTCGGCATGGTGGGTGGTGGCCAGTTGGCCCGGATGACCCACCAGGCCGCGATCGCCCTCGGCCAGTCGCTACGCGTGCTGGCGCTCGCCCCGGATGACGGCGCCGCGCTGGTCGCGGCCGACGTCCAGTACGGCGACCACACCGA
>JBARAE010000788.1:0-1936 GCA_049791715.1 Micromonospora sp. | reverse complement strand
GACAAACGGGATGTTCGCGTGTTTGACACCTTGAGTGACCGCCTGTCCGGGATCTTCACCAAGCTCCGCGGCAAGGGTCGGCTCACCGACGCCGACATCGACGCCACCGCGCGCGAGATCCGCATGGCGTTGCTGGAGGCGGACGTCGCCCTGCCGGTGGTCAAGGGCTTCATCGCGAACGTCAAGGAACGGGCCCGCGGCGTCGAGGTCTCCCAGGCGCTCAACCCGGCCCAGCAGATCGTCAAGATCGTCAACGAGGAGCTGATCAACGTCCTCGGTGGCGAGGGGCGGCGGCTCCAGTTCGCCAAGCACCCCCCGACGGTGATCATGCTCGCCGGCCTCCAGGGTTCCGGTAAGACCACCCTCGCCGGCAAGCTGGCCCGCTGGCTCAAGGCCCAGGGCCACCAGCCGCTCCTGGTCGCCGCCGACCTCCAGCGTCCCAACGCCGTCGGGCAGCTCCAGGTCCTCGGTGGCCGCGCCGGCGTCGAGGTGTACGCCCCGGAGCCCGGCAACGGCGTCGGCGACCCGGTGCAGGTGGCGCGCGCCTCGATCGAGCACGCCAAGCGGGCGGCCCGGGACGTCGTCATCGTCGACACCGCCGGTCGGCTCGGTATCGACGCCGAGATGATGCAGCAGGCCGCGGACATCCGGGACGTGGTCAACCCGGACGAGGTCATCTTCGTCGTCGACGCGATGGTCGGCCAGGACGCGGTCCGCACCGCCGAGGCGTTCCGCGACGGCGTCGGCATCACCGGTGTCGTGCTCTCGAAGCTCGACGGTGACGCCCGCGGTGGCGCGGCGCTGTCGGTCCGGGAGATCACCGGGCAGCCGATCCTCTTCGCCTCCACGGGCGAGAAGCTGGAGGACTTCGACGTCTTCCACCCCGACCGGATGGCCAGCCGGATCCTCGGCATGGGCGACGTCCTCACTCTGATCGAGCAGGCCGAGCAGGCCTTCGACGCCGATCAGAAGGAGAAGATGACCGCCAAGCTGATGGGCGGCGAGCGGTTCACCCTGGAGGACTTCCTCGACCAGCTCATCGCGGTCCGGCGGATGGGCCCGATCGCCAACGTGCTGGCCATGATGCCCGGCATGGGGCAAATGAAGGACCAGCTCGCCGAGCTGGACGACAAGCACTTCGACCGGGTCACCGCGATCATCCGGTCGATGACCCCGACCGAGCGGACCAACCCGAAGATCATCAACGGTTCCCGGCGGGCCCGCATCGCCAGCGGCTCCGGGGTCACCGTGATGGACGTCAACCAGCTGCTCAACCGCTTCACCGACGCGCAGAAGATGATGAAGCAGATGGGCGGCATGATGGGCCTGCCCGGCGGTGGCCGGCGCAAGGCGACCAAGTCGCCGAAGAACAAGCGCAAGGGCACCAAGGGCGGCAACCGGCCGCGTACCGGGGCGGGCGCGGGAATGCCGGGCGGCTTCCCGGGCGGCATGCCGCAGCTCCCGCCGGGCTTGGACCCGGGCGACCTGGCCGGCGGCCAGGGCCTGCCCCCGGGCTTCAAGCTCCCGAAGATCGACTTCAACAAGCTCGGCAAGGGCGACAACAGCCCCCGGTGAGCGTGTCGGTGACGGAGGGCGACATCATCTGCTCGTCGGGTGACGTCGCCCTCCGCCGTGCACTAGGACCTCTGCGTCCGTCTGCTACTCGCTCTCGAAGTCAACTGCCCGCCGGAATACCTGGTCAGCATCGACCTGCCGGCCCTGACCGCCCGGAAGAACGACCTGCCGGCCCCCGACGGCGAGTGATCCGGTAGGACTGTGCACATGGCTCTGCATGTGCGCGGTGTGTTGCTGCCGGACGACGAGGTCCGGGACATCTGGCTGGACGGCGACCGGGTCACCTTCGACCCGGTGCCCGGGGCGGAGACGGTGGTGGACGGCGGCTTCGTGCTGCCCGGCCTGACCGACGCGCACTGCC
>JBARAE010000787.1:0-2758 GCA_049791715.1 Micromonospora sp. | reverse complement strand
GTCTGCTTGGCCTTAGCACGGCCGCGCCCCATGGCTCGACCCCCTCGCACAGAATGCGGGGCAGCCCGAAGGCGGGCCCCGATGACGTCAGGCATCTCTCGTGGCTCTTACGGTACATGGGGATGCCACCGTTCGGCACCTCGGGTTACCGTCAGCCGGGCCTGCGAGTCGCAGTTATCCGGCCGTCACCCAGTGTACCGGTAAGGAGTGCATGCCGGGACCGCCCGTGACAGCGGGCAAACCGCCACGAACCGTCCCAATTTCCAGCTTACCGCCGGGTGCGGCGGGAGGTGCCGGGGGCGGAGCGGCACCCCGCCCCCGGGTGACGTTCAGCGCAGGTGGATCGTCCGGAGCCGGCCGACCTCAGCCATCCGCCGCTCGGCGAGGCGGTCCGCGGCCACCGCCGGCGGGACGCCCTCGTCGTCGGCGAGCCGCAGGATCTCCCGCGTGGTGTCGTAGATCCGGGTGGCCCGCAGCTTGGCCCGCTCGAAGTTGAAGCCCTCGATCTCGTCCGCCACCTGGATCACGCCGCCGGCGTTCACCACGTAGTCGGGGGCGTACAGGATCCCCCGGTCGGCGAGGATCTTCTCGATACCCGCGTGGGCGAGCTGGTTGTTGGCGGCACCGGCAACCACCTTGGCGCGCAGCACCGGCACGGTGTCGTCGTTGAGGGCTCCGCCCAGCGCGCACGGTGCGTACACGTCGATGTCGGAAGCGACCAGGGCGGACGCGTCGTCGACCAGCTCGACCTGCGGGTGGGTGGTCCGCGCCCACTCCAGGGCCTTCGGGTTCACGTCGGTGGCCACCACTTCGGCGCCGTCGTCCAGCAGGTGGCCGGTGAGGTACTTGCCGACCTTGCCGAGGCCGGCCACGCCGACCCGCCGGCCGGTCAGGCTCGGGGTGCCCCAGACGTGCTCGGCGGCGGCCCGCATGCCCTGGAACACGCCCCAGGCGGTCAGGATCGAGGAGTCGCCGGCCCCGCCGTGCTCCACGCTGCGGCCGGTGACGTACTTCGTCTCCCGGGCGATGACGTCCATGTCGGCGACGTAGGTGCCGACGTCGCAGGCGGTGTAGTACCGCCCGGCGAGGGACTCCACGAAGCGGCCGTACGCGCGCAGCAGCGCCTCGCTCTTGATCTGCTCCGGGTCACCCCAGATGACCGCCTTGCCGCCGCCCAGGTCCAGGCCGGCGAGGGCGTTCTTGTAGGCCATACCGCGGGACAGGTCGAGCACGTCGGCGAGGGCGTCCGCCTCGCTGGCGTACGGGTAGAACCGGGTGCCGCCGAGCGCGGGGCCCAGCGCGGTGGAGTAGATCCCGATGATCGCCTTGAGGCCGGACTGCTTGTCCTGGCAGAACACGACCTGTTCGTGACCGGTCGATCCCGGGTCGTCGGTGCTGGCGAAAACGCCCATGGCTGAACTCCTGTGTCGGTGTGCGTCCTTGTGGGGCGCGGACCTGCTGGCACGCCGGCGGGATGCTGCCGGTGATGCTGAGCCTAATATCGGCCGGAGCCGTACTGTCGCCCGCGTCACGTGTCCACGCCGCGCCGACGACGTCCGGGTCCCGTCTCGTGGGAGGATCGCGCCGTGCCGTCGCTCTTCGCTTCTTATCTGCGCGTGTACGAGCCGCTGACCGCGTTCGACCGGGACCGCCAGTCGTTCTGGCGCCGGTACGTCAACGAGGGTCGTGCGATCGCCCCGCTGGAGGGGCCGGTCCGGCAGCGGACCGCGGTGATCGAGGCGCTGGGCGCCGGCTGGACCCGGCTGCCCGACCTGCCCGATGAGGCGTACGTGCTCGAGACGGACGACACGCTGCTGGTCTGCCCGTGGAACCTGCGGATCCGGGTGGCCGAGGCGGCGCTCAGCGTCCGCGACGGCGTGCCGCCGGTGCTCGCCGACGCGTTCGTCCCCCCGGTCCTCGCAGGGCGGGCCAAGGCGGTGGTGGAGGACTGGCGCAGCGGTGCCCGGGTGCTCGAACACGGCGTGCCCCGGGTGCACGAGCAGATTGCCACCTGGGGAGTGCCGCTGCGGTGGTTCGTCCTGGTCGACCCGGAGGAACGCGAGCTGGTCACCCGACCCGGGTGCCGGGCGCTGCGCTACCGCACCGATATCTCCAAGGCCCGGCGCCGATCCTCCCGAGCGCTGTCGGTGCTGCGAAAGTCGGTCGGGGACGCCCCGATCACCGAGGCGGTCGAGCAGGCCGCCCGGTGGCTGGAGGAGTTCCATCCGCGGTCGGTGGTCGAGCTGGACTACGGCGGTCTGGTCGACCTGCTCCCGGACGAGACCCTGGCCGCCGACGACTCACCGGAGCTGGTCGCCACGGGTCTGGCCGGGCTCGCCCGGGGCGAGGGCGAGGAAGCCTCCGGGGTGTACGACAAGTTGGTCACCCGTTGGCGGGCGGTGCAGTTGCTGGAGCGGTGCAACTAGCGCCAGATCGCCTCTGGAAGGCGTCTCAAGGTGAGAATGCTTCGTAGCCTACGCATCACGAACGGTGATCCGAAGTCCGAATAAGGTAGTTTCTGCCATATAAAAGTGGCATAAATCTGGCATGGTTCATCCGTCCGTCTAGGGACGTTCGGCCGTTCGGCCCATGTCGGACATCGGGGACTAGCCGGACCATGGGAGACGCGTCGGCCGGCGGGACCCCGGTCGATGTCTACACATTGTGGAGGAGTGACCGATGGCATCGCGAACGCATGAACCGGAGCCGCTACTCACGCCGGCCGAGGTGGCGTCGATGTTCCGTGTCGACCCGAAGA
>JBARAE010000786.1:0-2431 GCA_049791715.1 Micromonospora sp. | reverse complement strand
CGGAGCGGGCGAGCGGGCCCGGTTCGCGCCGCGGCCGTGCCGACGGTCGTCGCCGGAGTCCGGGACCGCCTGCTTCCCGCATGAGATGGATGGTAGACAGCCCCGGCGTCCAGTCCGATCTCATGTTCGGGTCTGTTGGAAAATGGCGAGTTGTGATGGAATCCTGGTGATGGCGAGGCGCGCCTTCCCCCTCTGACCCACCGTAGGGTGATCACCGGAGGACCGCGCCGCGGCCCAGGTGGGAGGAAACCGGACGTGAAACTGCTCGTGACCGGCGGGGCCGGCTACATCGGCAGCGTGGTGACCCGGATGCTGCTCGACAGCGGTCACGACGTGACCGTCCTGGACGACCTGCGGACCGGCTACCGGGAAGCCCTGGCCCCCGAGGCCACCCACGTCGACCTGCCGATCCACGAGGCCGCCCAGGTGCTCACCCCGGACGCCGGCTTCGAGGGCGTGCTGCACTTCGCCGCGCTGATCGCCGCCGGCGAGTCCATGGTCAAGCCCGAGCTGTACTGGGACGTCAACACGGTCGGCTCGCTCGCCCTGATCAACGCGGTCCGGGCTGCCCGGGTGCCCCGCATGGTCTTCTCGTCCACCGCCGCCGTCTACGGCAACCCGATCGAGCTGCCCATCCCCGAGACCGCGGTCAAGGCACCCACCAACACGTACGGGGCGACCAAGCTGGCGGTCGACATGGCGCTGACCTCCGAGGCGATCGCGCACGACCTGGCCGCCGTCTCGCTGCGCTACTTCAACGTGGCCGGGGCGTACCTGCACGGCGGCCGGGCCATCGGCGAGCGGCACGACCCGGAGACCCACCTGATCCCGCTCGCCCTCCAGGTCGCCGCCGGCCGGCGGGAGAAGCTCCAGCTCTTCGGCGACGACTACCCCACCGTCGACGGCACCTGCGTACGCGACTACATCCACGTCGAGGACCTGGCCCGGGCGCACCTCCTGGCGCTGACCGCCGCGGTTCCCGCCCAGCACCGGATCTACAACCTCGGCAACGGCAGCGGCTTCACCGTCAAGCAGGTGATCGACGCGGTCCGCGAGGTCACCGGCCACCCGGTCCCGGTCGAGGTGTCCCCCCGCCGGGAGGGCGACCCGACCGAACTGGTCGCCTCCTCCACGCTGGCCCGCGAGGAGCTGGGCTGGGTGCCGGAGAAGCCCACCCTGCACGACATGATCGGCGACGCCTGGACCTTCTACCGCGACCAGGTGCTGGAGCAGCGGTGACCGAGCCGCCCGGCGACGTCGCCGTCCGCGCCACCGCCGGCTTCCGTCAGCGGTACGCGGCCGAGCCGGCGGGCCGCTGGGCGGCTCCCGGCCGGGTCAACCTGATCGGCGAGCACACCGACTACAACGACGGCTTCGTGCTGCCCTTCGCACTGCCACTGCACACTGTCGTCGCCGCCGCCCCGCAGGACGGCGAGCGGTGGACGGTGTGGTCCGAGCTCGCCGACGCCCCGGTCGAGTTCGGGCCCGCCGAGGCGGACGAGCCCGGTCAGGTCACCGGCTGGGCCGCGTACGTGGCCGGGGTGGTGTGGGCGCTCCGCGCGGCCGGCCACCCCGTGCCGGGCGCCCGGCTGGCCGTCGCCTCCGACGTACCGCTCGGCTCGGGGCTCTCCTCCTCGGCGGCCCTGGAGGCCGCGGTGCTCGCCGCCCTGGTCGACCTGGGCGGGCTGGACCTGCCCGCCGAGCGGCAGCCCCGGCTCGCCCAGCGCGCCGAGAACGACTACGTGGGCGCGCCCACCGGCATCATGGACCAGTCCGCGGTGATCCGCTGCCGGGCCGGGCACGCCCTCTTTCTCGACTGCCGCAGCGAGCAGGTCGAGCACATCCCGTTCGACCTGGACGCCGCCGGGCTGGCGATGCTGGTCGTCGACAGCCGCGCCCCGCACCGGCACGCCGACGGCGAGTACGCCTCCCGCGGGAAGTCCTGCGAGCGGGCCGCCGCAATGCTCGGCGTACCGGCGCTGCGGGACGTCTCCCCCGACGACCTCGACGACGCGCTGGACCGCCTCGACGACGACGAGACCCGCCGCCGGGTCCGGCACGTGGTCACCGAGGACCAGCGGGTGCTCGACACCGTCGCGCTGCTCCGCGCCGGCCGGGTCCGCGACATCGGTCCCCTGCTGACCGCCTCCCACGTCTCCATGCGGGACGACTTCGAGATCACCGTGCCGGAGATCGACACTGCGGTCGACGCGGCGCTGGCCGCCGGGGCGTACGGCGCCCGGATGACCGGCGGCGGCTTCGGCGGCTGCGTCCTCGCCCTCGTCGACGCGGACGCCGCCACCGCGGTGGCCGCCGCCGTCACCGCCGCGTACGCCGAACAGGGCTTCCCCGCCCCGGGCCACGTCACGGTGCTCCCCTCCGCCGGCGCCCACCGCCTCCCCTGACCCGCCCGACGCGCCGCGCCCTGCCA
>JBARAE010000785.1:0-2722 GCA_049791715.1 Micromonospora sp. | reverse complement strand
GGGAGACGATCGCCCGCAGCGCCTTGCCACGCTCGGCGTGCGTCATGTCCGGCCACAACCCGAGCAGCGCGTCGACCGCCCCGGCCGCCTCGCCCGGGTCCGGCGGCGGCTCCACGTCGCCGATGCGCGCCAGCTCCACCGCCGCCGCCTGCTCGGCATCCCGCAGCTCGGCCATCGCCTGCCGGTACACCTCGTCGGGCAGCGGGGTGAGCGCGTTGGACTTCGCCAGCCGCACCATGCCCGCCCGGGCTTCCTTCACCGCCCGCTCCAACGCGGCCCGGTCCGTGCGGCCGGCTGCGAGTCGGGCCAGCCGGGCGGCGCGGGCGCCGTGGTCGGTGCGCAGCCGCGCGGCGTACTCGGCAACCTGGCGCAGGACCTCGGCCTCCACCCGCTCGAGGACGGGCCGACCGACACCGGGACAGCCGCCGCCCTTGACGTCGCCGCGGCCCAGCCCGCAGACGAGCCGGTCGCCCTGCCGTTGGAGCTTGTGCCCGTTCGGGCACTCGACCAGCCCGACGAGCGACCAGGTGGGCGCGAGGTGCCGGGGCGGCGTGCCGGCCTCGGCGGCGAGCCGACGCTGCACCCGCTCCCAGGTGAACTCGTCGACGAGCGGCTCGTGCTGGCCGGGCAGCACCTCGTCGCCGGCGACCACCCGCCCGGTGTACACCGGGTTGCGGAGCAGCTTCTTGACGTTCGGGGTGTGCATCGCTTTCCCGCGCACGGCGGACAGGTAGCGGGTGACCTCGCCGATGGGCTCGCCGACGGCGTACCGGCGGAACACCTCGGCCACGGCAGGGCCGAGCACCGGGTCGGGCACCAGCTGCTTGTCGCGGTGGACGTACCCGAGCGGCCTGCCGTGGTGCTGGCCGCGTTCGGCGCGGCGGGCGATGGTGCCGGACCAGCCGCGGCCGATCTCATCCGAGCGGTACTCGGCGATGGCGAGCATGTTGGTGAGCATCAGCCGGCCCGCCGGGGTGGAGGTGTCGACCTGCTCGCTGGCGGACAGGATCGTCACGCCCTGGTCGGCGAGCCAGGCGAGGAACGTCAGGGACTCGCGGACGTTGCGGCCGAGCCGGGACACGTCGTAGACGGCGAGGGCGTCGATTTGGCGGGCGAGGGCCATCTTGCGAATGCGCTCGATGCCCTCGCGGGAGAAGTGCCGGCCGGTGCGGTCGATGTCCTCGACGACTGCGACCTCGCGCAGCCCGGCGGGCGCGGTGGTGCGCCGGATCGCGGCGAGCTGCACCTCGGGGCTGTGGAAATCGTCGCCTGACCTTCCCATGAGCGCGCTGACGCGGACGTACGCCACCACCCGACCGGGTGAGTCGGGTACGGCGGCGAGGTTGCGACGGCGGGGCATCAGCTGGCGTTGCGTTCGCCGCCCTGGCGCCGCTCGGCCTGCTCGGCGATCTGGGCCAGGTGTCGCAGCGTCGCGCGGATGATGGTCTTCTCGGCCTCGCCGACCCGCGGGTCGGACAGCCGCCGCGCGATGAGCGCCACGTCGGGGTCGAGCGGGACCTCCGGCACCGGCTTGCGCGGCACGGCAGCGCCGGTGCGCAGCCCGGCGGCGGTGAGCACCTCGTCGAGATCCAGCCCGAACAACTCGGCGATCACCTGCGGGACGGCGGGACTCTCCGGCTTCTGCTTGCCGGTCTCCCAGCGCCACACCGTCGCCGGCGAGACGTCCAGCCGCTTCGCCATTGCCGGCCGACTGAGGCCGGTGGCCTCGCGGATCGCCTGGACGTAGCGCGCCCAGGTCTGGTGCGGCCCTTCGGCCGGGGTGTTGCGCACGCGCACAGGGTAGAGCGGCACCTGTGGCGTTGTCGCAGGCCGAGAGGGTTGCGGGTGCGCACCGTTGCGGCCCCGCCATGAGATGCGGCGCCCGGCGTATCCGCTGCGCTCGCCTGCCAATACCCGTTGCATAAACGCAATGCTAGTGCGAAAACGCACGGACTCAGAATCACCCGAACGGATGATGCCGTTGCGGTAGCGCAATGCATCTTGCACGCGGTACCTTGCATTGCGTGACCGCAACGACAGAGCAACCGGAACCCGCAACGGACGCAATCCCGCCGTTCAACGGGGAGCTGTTCGACAAGCGCTGCGCGGAGCTCGGCGTGACCTCGGAGGTTCAGCGGGCCGCCCTGGTCGACGTCAGTGTCACGACGCTCCACCGCTTCCGCAAGGGCGACATGGGGCCGCGACTCTCCGTCGCCCGCCGCTTCGCCAACCGACTCGGCGTCAAGGTCGACGACCTCTGGCCGGACACCCGTGAGGAGCACGCAGCATGACGCACCCGCCCGCCGGCCCGCACACGCCGACCCCGCCTCCCGGCCCCAAGCAGCCCATCCCGGCCCTCGACCCGAACACCGACGCCGGCCGGGCCGCCTCCGAGGCACTGTCCCAGGCCCTGGCGGAGATCCAGCTCGCGGTGTGGCAGCGCAAGACCTCGGCCGATCGGCCGGGGGCGGGGCCGGCGTCGTCGACGTCCGCCGGCCCCGCTCGCACCGCCGCCTAGATCCCGGGTGGGTGTCCGCGCGCTAGGACACCGGACGCCCACCCGGCGCAAGAACCGCGGGCCACCTGGCAAGAGGCGACCCGCGGAAGCCACAGACCCAACCATGCGAAAGGAAGAGGTCGATGACAGTGGCAGAGACTATCGGAACCGACGACCGGCGGCTACTCGCCGAGGTCAGCAAGTGGGCCCACAAGAACGGCTGGA
>JBARAE010000784.1:0-4400 GCA_049791715.1 Micromonospora sp. | reverse complement strand
GGGAGACGATCGCCCGCAGCGCCTTGCCACGCTCGGCGTGCGTCATGTCCGGCCACAACCCGAGCAGCGCGTCGACCGCCCCGGCCGCCTCGCCCGGGTCCGGCGGCGGCTCCACGTCGCCGATGCGGGCCAGCTCCGCCGCCGCCGTCTGCTCGGCCTCCCGCAGCTCCGCCATCGCCTGCCGGTACACCTCGTCGGGCAGATCCCCCAGCGCGTGGGACTTCGCCAGCCGCACCATGCCCGACCGGGCGCGGGCCAGCTCCCGCTCCAACGCGGCCCGGTCCGTGCGACCGGTGGCCAGCTTCGCCAGCCGAGCCGCCCGCGCGCCGTGGTCGCTGCGCAGCCGGGAGGCGTAGGCCGCGACCTGGCGCAGCACCTCCGCCTCCACGCGGTCGAGGACGGGCCGCCCGACACCCGGGCAGCCGCCGCCCTTCACGTCCCCGCGCCCGAGCCCGCACACGAGCCGGTCGCCCTGCCGCTGGAGCTTGTGCCCGGCGGGGCACTGGACCAGGCCGACGAGCGACCACGTTGGGGCGAGGTGCCGCGGCGGGGTGCCGGCCTCGGCGGCGAGCCGGTCCTGCACCCGCCGCCACGTCACCTCGTCGACGAGCGGCTCATGCTGGCCGGGTAGCACCTCGTCGCCGGCGACCACCTGCCCGCGGTAGACGGGGTTGCGCAGCAGCTTCTTGACGTTGGCGGTGTGCATGGCCTTGCCGCGCACGGCGGCCAGGTAGCGGGTGACGTCGCCGATGGGCTCGCCGGTGGCGTAGCGGCGGAACACCTCGGTCATGGCCGGGCCGAGAACCGGGTCGGGCACCATCCGCTTGTCGACCCTCTGGTAGCCGAGGTTTCGGCCGTGGTGCTGGCCGCGCTCGGCCCGCCGGGCGATGGTGCCGGACCAGCCGCGGCCGATCTCATCGGAGCGGTACTCGGCAATCGCCAGCATGTTGGTCAGCATCAACCGGCCCGCCGGCGTGGAGGTGTCGACCTGCTCGGAGGCGGACAGGATCGTCACGCCCTGCTCGGCGAGCCAGGCGAGGAACGTCAGCGACTCCTTGACGTTGCGGCCGAGCCGGGACACGTCGTAGACGGCCAGGGCGTCGATCTGCCGGGCCAGTGCCATGCGCCGGATCCGCTCGATGCCCTCGCGGGAGAAGTGCCGGCCGGTGCGGTCGATGTCCTCGACGACGGCGACCTCGCGCAGGCCGGCGGGTGCGGTGGTGCGCCGGATGGCGGCGAGCTGCACCTCGGGCGAATGGAAATCATCCCCGCTGCGCCCCATCAGCGCGCTGACGCGGACGTACGCCACCACCCGGCCGGCCTGGTCGGGTACGGCGGCGAGGTTGCGGCGCCGGGGCATCAGCTCGCGGCGCGTCCGCCGTTGCGCCGCTCGGCCTGCTCGGCGATCTGGGCCAGGTGCCGCAGGGTGGCCCGGATGATCGTCTTCTCGGCCTCGCTGACGTCGGGGTTCGCCAGCCGCCGCATGATGAGCAGCACGTCCGGGTCGAGCGGCGGTTCCTTCGCAGGCCTGGCCGTCTTCGGACCGGCGAGCCGGAGCCCGGCCGCGGTCAGCGCCTCGTCGGCGTCCAGGCCGAACAGGTCGGCGAAGGCGTGCACGACTGCCGCGTCCTCAGGCCGGGTGGTGCCGGCCTCCCAGCGGTGCACGGTCCCACGGTCGACCCCCAACCGTCGGGCCAGCTCTGCCTTGCTCATGCCGATGCGCTCGCGCGTGGTGGTCACGTAGGTGGCCCAGGTGCCACGCGCAGCAGGGGAAGTGTTGCGCACGCGCACACCGTAGACCACCGCGCCGGGCGTTTTCGCAGGTCGCGTCGGGTCTGGGTGCGTCTTGCGGCGGGGCTGCCGCATGTGCAAGTGCCGTCTCGCCAGCACCCGCTCTTGCTTCTCACCACGTTGCATACGTGCAACGGTAGAGCCGAAGTGACGCAACCGGAAATCAGCCGAACGGATGATGCGTGGCACTAGTGCAACGCAAGTTGCAGATGTAATGTGCGTTGCATGACCGCCACACAGCAACGTGGCACCGCTGCCACACCTTCACCGATCCGGCTCCGCACTGAGGTGCTCGACGAGCTTACGTCAGCCAAGGGCGCGAGCACCGAGGTCGAGCGGGCGCGGCTGCTGGAAATCGACCGCACGACCCTCTACCGCATTCGCGGCGGCCAGGTGCCGACCCTCGAGGTCGCCCTGCGGATGGCCGAGCGGCTGGGGACCACCGTCGAGCAGCTGTTCGAGGTGACGGCATGACGCACCCGCCCGCCGGCCCGCACACGCCGACTCCGCCGCCCGGCCCGCGCCGTCCCGTCGAGGCGCTCGACCCGAACACCGCCGCCGGCCGCGCCGCAGCCGACGCGATCAGCCAGGCGCTCGCCGAGATCCAGGTGTCGATCTGGCAGCGCAAGAAGACGCAGCGGAAGGAGCTGGCGGCATGACCGACGTCGCCATCCTCACCGCCGCCGAGGTGGACTGCCTCGCCGACTGCGAGCAGCGCATCGAGCGCGGCCTCAAGACGTTCGTCGAGGTCGGCACCTCGCTGGCGACCATCCGCGACAACCGGCTCTACCGCGCCGAGTTCGGCACCTTCGAGGACTACTGCCAGGACCGGTGGGGCTTCGATCGGACCCGCGCTCAGAACTTCATCACCGCGGCCCGCACGGTGTTGGAAATTTCCAACACCGGACTGCCCGCCCCCGAGCGGGAGAGCCAGGCGCGCGAGCTGGCCCGCGTTCCCGAGCCCGAGCGCGCCGACATCTGGCGCGAGACGGTCGAGCGAACCGACGGCAAGCCCACCGCCGCCGCGATCCGCGAGACGTACGAGCGCACCCAGACTCCGGCCATCACGCCGGAGCCCGAGCCGGACGGTACCGACGTCGCCCCCGGCTCGGGCCACGACCACCCGCGGCCAAGCGCGGGTGAGGCTGGGCCGACGGCGGCCTTCCCCCCGCCGTTGGCCCAGCACGAGCGGCCCGAGGACCGCTGGTCCGACGACGAGCGGGACCTGGCCAAGCGGCTGCGCGCTGGCGAGACGGTTGTGGTGTCCATGCGCAGCCACGGCAACCTCATCGCCTGGGCTGAGGCCGAGGGCCTGTACGAGCGCGTCGACCGGCGAACCCAGTGGGGCAACCCGTTCGAGATGCCCGCCGACGGCGACCGGGCGACGGTCATTGCCAACTACCAGTGGTACTACCTGCCGTACAAGCCGTCCCTGACCGCCAAGGTGCACAGCCTCAAGGGCAAGGCCCTCGGCTGCTGGTGCGCTCCTGAGGAATGCCACGGTGACGTGCTCGCCGAGCTCGCCGAGGGTGGCGAGCTGCGGTGATGATCCTGGACGACTTCGTGATGCTCGGGACCACCGTGCCGGAGCCCAACAGCGACGGCCGGGTGTTCGTCTGCTCGGCCGGCTACTCGCCGACCCTGCGCAGCCTGGTCCGGGTCTACCCGCTGGCGCGGTACGGGGCACCCGCCCGCTGGTCGGTCAGCACCGTCAAGCTCCAGCGCAACCCGAAGGACTCGCGCATGGAGTCGTTCCAGCTCGCGGGCGACCGTCGACCGGGCGTGCACGACGACATCAACCGGGTCTTTCAGGTCGCCGACGTGGTGCCGAAGAACGGGCGGGTGGACCTGCTCAGGCGGTGCGTCGTCGGGTCCATCAAGGAGGCGAACGAGCGACGGCTATCGCTGGCCATCGTGCACGCCGACGCGATGGAGTTGGAGTTCGAGCACAACCCCGCCTCACCGGACTCGCCGCAGCTCGCACTGTTCGACGTCGCCGCCGCCGAGCCCAGCGGCGCCCGCCGGTTCCCCTACATCCCGCGGCTGCGCTTCCGCGACGAACGGGGCGACCACCGGCTGATGCTGCGCGACTGGGGCGTCTACGAGCTGATGCGCAAGAACAACAACCTGACCCAGATGTCCGACGGCGAGCGGCGCAAGTACGTCGGCGGCGCTCTCCGCCTGGACCCGACGTGCTCGCTGCTCGTCGGCAACCTCAACAACCAGCGCAACGCGTGGCTTGTGATCTCGGTGCTCCGGGGTCTGCGCGCAGCGCCGTCACTGCTCGACGAGCTCGTTGGGGCAGCTACCTAGACCCCGGGCGGCCGGCCGCGACGTGTGTGACTCCGGCCGGCCGCTCGGACCGCAACAAGCCGCAGGCCGCCTGGCAAGAGGCGGCCCACGGAGCCACCGACCAACCACTGAGAAGGAGAGGTCAATGACCGTGGCACACGTTAACGGAACAGACGACCGGCGGCTACTGGCCGAGGTCAGCAAGTGGGCCCACAAGAACGGCTGGACCAACGGCGACTGGCGCGGTTACGTCAACGCCCGCTACACCGACGAGGCCACCATCGTGGTCCGCCCGAACGAGACCGGCTTCGAGGTCT
>JBARAE010000783.1:0-8090 GCA_049791715.1 Micromonospora sp. | reverse complement strand
GTCATGGCGGCCGCCGCGGGCGGCGGGGACACCGCCGAGTACCCGCAGGTGACTGCCCGGCCGACCGGCGACGACACCCCGGCCGAGCCCGCCCCCGGCGACATCGTGCCCCCGCAGCTCGCGTCCTTCGATGCGTTCGCCGCACGCACGTCCCCGGTGAGCGCGCCCGTCGAGCGGACGGCCATCGAGCGGACGGCCATCGAGCCGACGGCCATCGAGCGGGCGGCCGTCGAGCGGGCGGCCGTCGAGCCGGCCGAGCACTCCGGGGAGGAAATCCGCGCCACGGCCTGACCACGCCGATGTGCCGCCGGGCGCCGGTCACGACTCGGCGGGCACCCCGGCGTCGAGCTGCCCGATCATCGGTGCGAGGAGCGCGTCCAGCTCACGCACCAGCACGGCGACGGCACGGTGTGCCGTCGGCGCGACGCTGTCCACCGGGCCGTCCGGAGCCGGGGGCAGGTCGTCGAGCGGGACCGGCGCCTCCACCTGCAACGTCGCGCGAAGGTGCGGAACACGGGCCAAGTCCCGCTCGGACGGCGTCACGTACTGGCCGAACACCCGCGGCCAGTCCCGCCAGCCGCGGTCCTGCTGCCACTGCCGCGTCCAGGTCAGCTCCGCCGGCCACCCGGAGACGAGGGTGACCGCGCAGGTCAGGCTGCCGTCCCAGGGGCTGCGCTCGCAGGTCGCCGAGACGATGCGCCGGTGCCAACGTACGTAGCCGGGCGAGAGTGTGGTGGCCACCCGCCAGGCCGTCACCGCGAAGCCAACCGGGGCGATGTCGCCCCAGGTGTGGGCGAACTCGCCGAGGCGTCCCGCCACCTCGGTCTCGTAGCGGCCGCGGCTGTGCGCGCCGCGCTCCCGATCGACCTGCTCGTCCAACCAGAACACCCGCGGTGCCCTCATCGTCGCTCCCGTCAACGGGCGGCGTCCGCCTCGCGCAGCAGATCCCGGATGGCGTCCGCCATGACTGGGTGCACGGCGAAGCGGTGCCGCAGCCATTCGAACGTAGTACGGGCGGCCGCCGGATTCCCCTCGTAACCGGGCACCATCTCGGCCAGCGGCAGCACCTCGGGCGGGTACGCCTGTTCCACGCGGCGGCTCGGCTCGAACGGGTCGCGGCGGTGCGCCGCCTCGGAGGTGAGGCGCAGCAGCGCGATCACCCGGTCGACGGCGAAGGACTGGATGAAGCGGGACGCAGTGAGCCGTTCCCCGCGCAGCTCCCGGTGCAGGCCGACGTAGAGGTTGGTGACCGCCTCGTTGAGGTGGAACTCCACGGTGTCGTACGGCGGGCCGGCGGGTGGCGGCCCGCAGTCCACGAGTCCGTCGGGCGCGTCGGTGCGCTGCCAGACCAGCCGGCCACCGGTGAATGGCAACCGGTTGAGCTCGTCCACCGTGAAGATCGCGTACTCGACGAAGATGCCGTCGGCGTAGAGCGCCTTACGCCCGTTGCGGTCGTTGGCGAAGTTGTACGCCACCGGGCAGGGTGCCGTCAGCCAGTCGATCGCCTCCAGGTACCGCGCCTTGGCGCCGTCGTCCACCACGACGAAGAAGTCCAGGTCCGAGTGTTCGTCGAGCCGGTCGTGCTCCGCACCGGCCGAGCCGAGGCCGATCAGCGCGATGGCGTCCCTCCGGGTGGCCAGCTCCGCGCCGAGGTCGTCCAGCCGTCGCAGCATCGGGTGCACGCTGTCTCCTTCTCCGGTCATGCGCCGTTGTGGTCGGTCGGCAGGTCGGCCGCCCGGTCGAGCAGCTGGCATACGAAGCGCCGGATGCCCCTGTCGACGGGGTCAGTGGACGGGCGGGGCCTGGCGACGCCGGTGGGACAGGTCCGGGTGGTGGTGGGCGCCGGGGTGGCTGTCCGGGTCGGTGTGGACGGTCGCGCTGGTCAGCCGGGGTACGGCGTGGGTGAGCTGATGCTCGGCGTCGGCGGCGATCTCGTGCGCGGCGAGCAGGCTGAGGTCGGCGTCGACCACGAGGTCGGCCTCGGCGTGCAGCCGGTGACCGATCCAGCGCAGGCGTACGGCGGCGACGTCCCGGACGCCGGCGACCGCGCGGAGGGCCGTTTCGGCCTGGTCCACGACGGCCGGGTCGACGGCGTCCATGAGGCGCCGGTAGACCTCCCGGGCGGCGTCCTTGAGCACGAAGCTGATGGCGACGGCGATGACCAGGCCGACCACCGGGTCGGCCCACCGCCAGCCGAGCGCCGCGCCACCGGCGGCAGCGACCACGGCGAGCGACGTGTAGCCGTCGGTCCGCGCGTGCAGCCCGTCGGCGATCAGGGCGGCGGAGCCGATGCGTCGGCCCACCCGGATCCGGTAGCGGGCCACGAGTTCGTTGCCGGCGAAACCGACGATCCCGGCGGTGGCCACCCACGGCAGGTGGGTGACGGTACCCGGGTGCAGCAGGCGGGTGGCCGCCGTCCAGGCGGCCGCGAGCGCCGAGGCGGCGATCACCGCGACGATCACGATGCCGGCGAGGTCCTCCGCCCGGCCGTAGCCGTAGGTGTAGGCGCGGGTGGCGGCGCGGCGGCCGAGCAGGAACGCGACCCCGAGCGGTACGGCGGTGAGCGCGTCGGCGACGTTGTGCAGGGTGTCGCCGAGCAGCGCGACCGAGCCGGAGAGCACCACGATGACCGCCTGGGTGAGCGCGGTCACCCCGAGGCCGACCAGCGAGATCCAGAGGGCGCGCAGACCTTCCCGGGAGGACTCCAGCGCCGGGTCGACCCTGGCCCGCGAGTCGTGCGAGTGGGGGACGAGCGCATGCCGCAGCCGGTGCCACCAGGACCGCGGGCCGGTGTCGCGGTGACCGTGCCCGTGCTCCGCCGGGCGGTCGTGGTCGTGGCCGTGCCCGGCGTGGTGATCGTGGTCGTGCACTGTTTTCCCCCGTGATCGGCGTTCCGAGCCGGACCCTATGCGCCGAGGCGCCCCCGCGACAACACGGCAAGAGCCACTGACCTGCAACAACGGGGTTCAGGTGCGGGGCTGGTCTACCGGGCAGGCGTACGCCGTGCGCCCGCCGAGCTGCCACGTCCGCACCCGCGCCCCGCACCGGCGGCAGTCGGCCCGCTTGTAGACCCACCGCTCGTCCGGCGCGTCGGGATCGCTGACCACCTGGCCGGCGTCCCGGCCGAGCGCCAGGAACCGGGTGGCCAGCTTCCACAGCCGGCGGGCGGCCTCGGGCCCGACCTGCCGGGCGTCCGGGTCGAGCCCGGCGAGGAAGAGCAGTTCCGCCCGCCACGCGTTGCCGAGGCCCGCCCACACCGCCTGGTCGAGCAGCACGGCACCGACCGCCGCCCGGGCCGCGACCAGCCGGCGCACGGCCTCCTCGACGTCGGCGTCGGCGCGCAACGGGTCCGGCCCGAGGGAGTCCCGCAACGCGGTCTCGGCCTCGACCGCGAGCGGCTCGCAGCGGACGGGCGCGATGAGGTCGTACGCCACGGCAGGCCCGGCCAGCCGCAGCCGGACCCCCTTGCGGGGCGGGACGGCCGGGTCGTCGTAGCGCAGGAACAGCCCCCGCATGCCGAGGTGCACGTGCAGGGTGGGCGCGTCGGCGACGTGGTACAGCAGGTGCTTCCCGTACGCCTCGACCGCCTGGAGCGTCCGCCCGTCGTACGGTCCGGTGTCGACTCGCCCCTGGGGGCTGGACACGGCCAGGACCTGCCCGGCCAGCGCGGCGTGCTGCTCCCGGGCGTACCGGTGGATCAGGTGCCCCTCGGGCATGCCGGCAGGTACCCGGCGGCGGCACGCGGAAACCCGGCCGACCGGTGGCCGGGACAGCTCATGCGGCGACCTGCGCGGTTTCCGCGGGCGCGAGCTGCCGGGTCCGCTCGGCCCAGCGGACGACGAGCGGTACGACCAGGCCGACCGCGACGAAGATCCCGCCCAGCAGCAGCCACCCCGGTACGCCCCAGGTGATGCAGAACAGGGCCAGCACCGAGGGCGCCACCACGTTCGCCAGTCCGCTGCCGAACCCGAACAGCCCCGAGTACTGCCCCTGCGCGTGCGCCGGGGCGAGGCTGAAGCGCAGTTCCAACGAGCCCGCGGCGTGCCACAACTCGCCGACGGTGTGGACGCCGATGCCGGCCGCGATAGCGGCGACGGCGAGCCATCCGGGCAGCCCCGCGGCGGCGGCCATTGCGGCCATGCCGACGAGGAAGGCCACGCCCGATCGGCGCATGACGGTGGCGGCGGTGGCGCTGTCGTCGACCCCGCGACTGACCCTGACCTGGAGCAGCACCACCAGCGCGGTGTTGACCAGCGCGGCCGTGCCGATCAGCCACCGGGGCGCGTCGGTGTGCCCGACGATCCAGAGCGGCAGCGCGAAGAGGAGCACCTGGTGGTGGATCGACATGATGCCGTCGAGCGCCGTGACGGCGACGTACCCGCGGTCCTGCAGCACCGCCCATGGGCCGGCGGCGGCCGGCGCCGCCACGGGCGGCAGGGCGGGCAGCGCCGCGATGATGGCCGCGCACGCCACGAAACTGACCGCGTTGCCCGCTATCAGGGCCAGGTAGACCGGTCGGGTGTCGGCCTGGAGGGCGAAACCCGCGACCACCGCGGCACCGCTGCCGGCGAGGTTGGCGACCGAGCGGAGGTAGGCCCGGTACCGGGTGAGCTGGGTGCCGCCGATGGCGCGTACCAGGGGTCCACGCGCCGCCATGCCGGCCGCGCGGGCGAGTTCACCGACGCAGAGCGCGGCCACGAAGAGCCAGAACGAATGGACGAAGATCAGCGCCGCCATGGCGACGCCCTGAAGGCAGAGCATCAGCAGGTAGACCTCGCGCGGCCCGCGCCGGTCGGCGACGTGCCCGACGGGCACCCCGGCGAAGAGGCCGACCAGGGCGGCGATGCCCATGCCGAGCCCGACCTGCGCCACCGAGAGCCCGACGGAACGGGTGAAGAACAGCGCGGCGCTCACCATGAATACGCCGCTGCCGACCATGTTGACGAATGTGGCCAGCGCGAGTATCCGCTGTGGGCGGGTGTCGGGAATGAACCCCCGGGCGACGAGCCAGGACCTGTTTTCCCTGGCGAGGTTGGTTGCGGAGTCACTGGTTTGCGGGTTGTCCGCTGCTTTTCGCGCCGTATTCACGAAGCCTTTGATCCTCCCGTCGGCAACGTTCGCCGATACTGCCAGTCAGGCACGGGAAAAGGGATCAGTCCGGCGACCGATACCGACATTCACCCCGCACTGGTAAAATTCTTTTAGCGGTTGACAGGCCGGTGACCCGCCAGCATCGTGGGCGGCATGACAGCGACGCGCAGCCTCCCCAACCCCGGTGCCGTGCGTTACCGCCAGGGCCGCTGACCTTTCGATAGCGGAGCGCACCTCCGGCACCGGACTCCGACCGGCAGTCCGGGAGTCTCCGCGTGTCCGCGTACCGTCTGTTCCTCGTCGTCAGTGCGGTCGGCGCCTTCGCCGGTAACACCGCCTTCACCCTCAACCTCGTCTACCAGAGCCAGGTGGTCGGCCTCGGCCCGTGGCAGCTCATCCTCGTCGGCACGCTGATGGAGGTGGTCTGCTTCGCCGCCCAGGTGCCCACCGGCGTGATCGCGGACCTCTACAGCCGGCGACTCTCCGTGGTGGTCGGCTACCTGCTGATGGGCTCCGGCCTCCTCCTCTGGGGCCTGCTGCCGGCCTACGCCGCCCTGCTCGTCGCCAACGTCGTGTGGGCAATCGGTGCGGTGTGCGTCGACGGCGCTCAGGAGGCCTGGGCCGCCGACGAGATCGGCGAGCAGCGGGTCGGGGCGGCCTTCGTCCGTGCCGGCCAGCTCGCCCAGGCCGGCACCCTGCTCGGCATCGTCGCGGCGGTCGCCCTGGCGAGCGTCGACCTGGCGCTGCCGATCGTGGTCGCGGCCGGCCTCACCCTCGCCCTCGGCGCGATGCTGGCGCTGGTGATGCCCGAGCGCGGCTGGGCGCCGGCCCCCGCCGGGGACCGGACCACCCTCGGCGCGATGCGCACCCAGGTGGTCGCCGGTGGCGTTGCCGTACGACGCAGCCGAGTGCTCGGGTACGTCCTGGTCGGCACCCTCTTCCTCGGCCTGAGCAGCGAGGGCTTCGACCGGCTGTCGCAACCCCGGTTCGTCGAGGAGTTGACCCTGCCGGCGCAGCTGACGCCGCAGCTCTGGCTCGGGGCGTTCGCCGTGGTGGCGGCGCTGGGGTCGATCGCGCTCACCGGCCTGCTCGGCCGGCTCGTCGACGTGAACCGACCGCGCCGGGTCGGGCTGCTGCTGGTCGCGGTCGAGGCGGCGTCGGCGGCGGCGATGCTCTGCTTCGGACTCACCGGGGCGATCTGGCCGGCCGTCGGGGCGTACCTGGCGGCGGCCCTGTTGCGGCACGCCGCCGCGCCCGTGCTGAACGTCTGGATGGTGGCCAACACCTCGTCGGCCGCCCGGGCGACGGTCTTCTCCCTCCAGTCCCAGGTGGACGCGGTCGGTCAGATCGCCGGCGGTCCGCCGGCCGGCTGGGTCGGCCAGCGCGCCTCGATGGGGGCCGGGATCGCCACCTCCGGGGCGTTCCTGCTGCCGGCGGTGCTCTGCTTCGCCCTCGCCGCGCGGCGGATCCCGGCCGTCGCGGCGCTGCCCCGGCGCGTCGCTGTCGCCGAGCCGGCGGCGTGACCCCCGGTCACAGCCCCAGGGCGGCCAGTTCCGTCCGGCTGGTGACGCCGAGCTTCGGGTACGCCTTGTAGAGGTGGTAGGCGACCGTCTTGGGGCTGAGGAAGAGCTGCGCGGCGATGTCCCGGTTGGACAGCCCCTCACCGGCGAGCCGGGCGATGTGGAGTTCCTGCGGGGTGAGGTCGGCCGCGGCCGGTGCGGCGGGTTGCGGGGCGCGCAGGCCGGTGGCCTCCAGCTCGGTGCGCGCCCGGGCCGCCCACGGCGCCGCCCCCAGTTGCTCGAACGTGTGCAGCGCCTGGTGCAACCGGCTGCGGGCCTCGGCCTTGCGCCGGCCCCGGCGCAGCCATTCGCCGTAGAGCAGCTCGGTGCGGGCCTGCTCGAACGGGCGGCCACCGACCTTGAGGGCGAGCAGGTGGTCCTGCTCATCACCGGAGAGCAGCGCCCGACACCGGTACGCCAGGGACTGCGCCCACGGCTGCTCCACCCGCTCCGCCCACGCCGCGAAGCGCGCGTACGCCGCCTCCGCCCGCTCGGGCACCCCGGCGCGTACGGCCGCCTCGACCAGGTCGGGGACGCTCCGGTACGCGCACACCTGGTGGGCGTACGGGTTCTCCTGCAGGGCGGCCAGGCGGGTCACGGCCGAGTCGGCGCGACCCTGCCCGAGGTCGAGCAGGCCGAGTGCCCAGAGCGTCCAGGCCTGCCCGCCGGCCTCGGCGCCCGCCGCGGCGCCGTCCAGCGCCGAGGCGACCAGTTCCTGGCAGCGCGTCTCCTCGCCGGCGACGGCGGCGAGCACCGCCTGCACGGCGAGCAGCTGGCTGACCCAGAGCGGCTGGCCGCCGTCCCGGGCGACGCGGACGGCCTCGTCGAGGCTGACCGCGGCGTCCCGGTGCCGGCCGTGGAAGAACTCCGCTTCGGCGAGGAAGAACAGCAGGGTGGGCAGGAGCCCGACGATGCCCTCCGCCCGGCACCGGGCGACCAGGCCGGCGGTCAGCTCGTACGTCTCGGCGTCCTGGCCGGCGACGAAGCCGAGCCCGCAGAGCTGTACCCGGTCGCGGGGTTCGACGCCGACCTGGGCGGCGGTGGCGGACAGGCTGAGCGGACGGCCACGTACGGCGGCGACCTGGTAGCGGGCCACCGGGTGATCCAGCGCGGCGAGCTGGTCGAGGCAGTCGCCCAGATCCGGCTCGCCGAGGTACCAGGCCGGGTGGAAGGCGGCCACCAGCAGTGCGTCCCGCTGTCCGGGGTCGAGCTTCGCGCCGCCGGTCATCAGGTCGTACGCGGTCTGGTGGCCGCCCTGCCAGAACCAGGCGTGCCCTTCGACCCAGGCGACCCGGGCGTGAAAGGTCGGGTCGTCGAGCAGGCCGGCCGCCCGCTCGGCGAGCCGGACCCCCTCGCCGAGGTGCCCGGACTGCAGGCCGCTCTCGGCGGCCAGCAGCAGCCGGCGCGCCTTGGCGGCGTCGTCCCCGCTCAGCTCGGCGG
>JBARAE010000782.1:0-3307 GCA_049791715.1 Micromonospora sp. | reverse complement strand
GCTGCCCACCATCGACCCGCAGGTGGTCCGTCGCTCCGCCGCGGCCCGCCCCGAGTACGGGCCGGATTTCCGCTACCGCCACTTCGCCGCGGTGAAGCGGCTGCCGACCGTACTGGTCGCCGGGGCGGGACTGGCCGGCCTGGTCGGCCTGGTGAAGCTGCCGCCGACCCGACGCTGGCTGCTCGGCCGGCTCTCCTCCGGGCAGGGGCCGAGCGCCGAGCAGCGGGCGAAGTCCTGGTTCACGGTCCGCTTCGTCGGCACCGGCGGCGGCCGGAAGGTGGTCACCGAGGTGGCCGGCGGCGACCCCGGGTACGACGAGACCGCCAAGATGCTCGCCGAGTCGGCGCTCTGCCTGGCCCTGGACGACCTGGCGGCCACCTCCGGCCAGGTCACCCCGGTGACGGCGATGGGCGACGCCCTCCTCGACCGCCTCGTCGACGCCGGCATGACCTTCCGGGTACGCGACACCGGTCCAGCGGCTTGACCCTCGACCGGGTTGAGGGCACAGGATCGGGCGTCGTGGAGAGCGAACTGCGCAGCATCGGCGAGCTGGCCCGGGCCAGCGGCCTGACGGTCAGCGCACTGCGGTTCTACGACCGCTCCGGCGTGCTCGTGCCCGCGCTGGTCGACCCGGTGACGGGGTACCGCTGGTACGCCGACGACCAGGTCGCGCCGGCCCGGCTGGTGGCCGGGCTGCGCCGGGTCGGCATGCCGCTGGCCGAGATCGCCGCCGCGCTGCGGCACTGGTCCGAGCCGGCGATGGTCGGTCGGCTGCTGGACGCGCACCTGCGCCGGCTGGAGGACGGTCTCGCCGACGCCCGCCGTGAGCTCTCCCGGGTCCGTGCCCTGATCGATCCGGAGGAGATCCCGATGACCACCCGCCTCGTGCTGTCCCGCGTCGACCTCGCCGCCGCCGTGGACGCGGTCCGCTTCGCGGTCGGCACGGACCCGGACCTGCCGGTGCTGGCCGGCGTGCTGCTGGAGGTCGAGCCGGACGGCGTCCGGCTCGTCGCCACCGACCGGCATCGGCTGGCGGTGGCCCGCGCCGGCGGGAAGGTGGACGGTCCGGAGGTACGTGCGCTGGTCCCGGTAAACGCGGTCGACGAGGTGCGCAGCCTGCTGGACACCGGGGTCGGGATCACCCCGCAGGCGTACGTGACCGTGTCGGGCGGTTCGGTCACCGTCTCGGTGGCCGACCGGACGGTCACCGCCTCGCCCCTGCCGTACGACTTCCCGGACTACCGCCGGCTGCTGCGCGGACACGTCACCGGCGCGGCCGCGCACCGAGTGGCGGTGGACGTGCTCGCCCTGCGGAGGGAGCTGACCGCCGACGGGGCACCGGTGCTGGTGCGAGAGCACGGCGGGGTCCGCGCCGAGGTGACCGTGCTCGGGCTGGACGAGCGGGGCGGCGTGCGGGTCCTGGCCGGGGACGAGGCCACGGACGCCGTCCGGATCGGGGTCAACCGGGAGTACCTGCTGGACGCCCTGGACGCCGGCGACCGCGGCCAGTTGGTGCTGGAGCTGGACGGGCCGATCGCCCCGCTGGCCGTCCGGCGTCCGGACGACGAGCACGCCTTCTCGATCCTGATGCCGGTGCGGCTCTGACCCGGGTCACGGGTGCGGGAGGGGCGGAACGGGGCGCGACGGTAGCATCTGGGGGTCCCACCTGACTGCCTGGACGGAGGCGTACGAGCAGCATGCTCGACATGGAGTTGATCCGGAAGGATCGCGAGGCGGTGGCGACCGCGCTGGCGAAGCGTCTGGATCCCGCCGAGGTCAACCGGGCGCTGGACGACATCCAGCGGCTCGACCAGGAGCGCCGCGCCCTGATCACGGAGATCGACGCCGAGCGGCAGCGCCGCAAGGCCGAGGCCCGGGCGTACGCGCAGGCGAAGCGGGCCGGCACCACGCCGGAGTCCGTCGCGCCGGAGGCCGAGCGCAAGCAGCTCGCCGAGCTGGAGTCCCAGCTGGACGAGGTGCAGTCCCGGCTGCGCGGCACCATGAGCGAGCTGCCGAACCTCCCCGCCGACGACGTCGTCGCCGGCGGCAAGGAGGCGAACCGGGTCGTCAAGACCTTCGGTGAGCCGCCCGCCATCGAGAAGGTCCGCGACCACGTGGAGCTGAGCCGCGCGCTGGGCCTGGTCGACCACGAGCGGGGCGTGAAGCTGGGCGGTTCCGGCTTCTGGATGTACACCGGCCTGGGCGCCCGGTTGGAGTGGGCGCTGCTCAACTGGCTGATCGAGCAGAACATCACCGCCGGGTACGAGTTCCTGCTCCCGCCGCACCTGCTGCTGGACAGCGCCGGCTTCGCCGCCGGGCAGTTCCCGAAGTTCTACGACGACGTCTACCACCTGGACAAGCAGTCCGCGCCGCGCGGCCAGTTCCTGCTGCCCACCGCGGAGACCGCCATCCTCGGGGCGTTCCAGGACGAGATCCTGGAAACCGCGAAGCTGCCGCTGAAGGCGTTCGCGTACACCCCGTGCTACCGGCGGGAGGCGGCCGGCTCGCACTCCGACGAGCGCGGCACGGTACGCGGCCACCAGTTCAACAAGGTGGAGATCTTCCAGTTCACCCTGCCCGAGCAGGCCGGCGCCGCGCTGGAGGCGATGGTCGCGCACGTGGAGGGCCTGGTGGAGAAGTTGGGCCTGCACTACCAGACCAGCCTCCTCGCGGCCGGCGACGCCAGCGCGGCCATGAAGAAGACGCTCGACGTCGAGGTCTTCATGCCGAGCACCGGCAGGTACAAGGAGGTGTCGTCGGTGTCCTGGGGCGGCGACTACCAGGCCCGCCGGGCGGCCATCCGCTACCGCGAGCCGGGCGGCAAGCAGACCCGCTTCGTGCACACCCTGAACGGGTCGGCGCTGGCCACCAGCCGGCTCTTCCCGGCCATTCTGGAGCAGTTCCAGCAGCCCGACGGCTCGGTGCTGGTGCCGGCGGTGCTCCGCGACAAGATGGGCACCGACCGGCTCACGCCGGTCCGCTGACCGCACGCGAACGGCGGGCGTCGGGTTCTCCCGACTCCCGCCGTCCGTCGTTCCCGGTCGGCTCGGCACCTCGCCGCGCGCACCCAGGTCCGATCCGGTCGCGGCTGACCGCCCGACCCGTTCCGGGTCGGGCTGGGGCCCGCCCCGGCGCCCCCGACGACAACATGTCCGCCAACGGTTATGACTGTCAGGCATATTTATGCCTGACAGTCATAACGCTCACGGAGACAGTGCCCTCCGCCGGCATCGCGGAGTGTGACGAGCGGACCGTTCCGGCGCGGACCACCAGGCGCCGGCCTCAGTCCGCCGCCACCGGCCCACCC
>JBARAE010000781.1:0-1558 GCA_049791715.1 Micromonospora sp. | reverse complement strand
GCGCGACCCGGAGCACCTCGGCCTCGGTGCCGGTGACCGAGCGGGCGAAGCGCACCAGCGCGGCGTCCCGGCTGCCGCCGAGGTCGAGCGCATCGAGCATGAGCTGGGCGATGTGCGCCTCGCGGCTGGCGGCGGCCCGGTACCGCCAGGCCCGCCCCTCGCGCTCGCGCTGCACCATGCCCTTGCCGGCGAGCCGGTCGAGCACGGTCATCACCGTCGTGTACGCCAGCTCGCGGCCGTCCAGCGCGTCGGCCACCTCGCGCACGGTGACCCCGTCCGACGTCGCCGGGACCGAGTCCCACAGCACGTCCATCACCGCACGCTCAAGATCGCCAAGCCGAGTCACGCGCCAATCCTACCCCCCGTAGTAGAACCCCTCCCAGAGCCGCCCACAGGGCTGTCCGGACGGCCTCATTCACGGAAAGAGTGGCCATCCGGCGCGCGGAGGCCACTCTTTCTGTGAATTTGGGCGGATCTTGGGGGGGGCCTCCGTCAGACGCCCTTGGGGTGCCAGACGGTCTTGGTCTCCAGGAGGGTCGTCATCCGGGTGATGCCGGGGTCGGCGGACCAGTCGTGGTCGGCGGGGGCGGGGCGGAGCACCCGCTTGAGGTTCTGCGCCGCCTTGACCTCCAGGTCCGCCGCCAGTTCGGCGTCGGTCACCCCGGTCAGATCGATGGCGTTGACGTCCATGTGGCTGGCCAGCGTCGGTACGGTCTCCGACAGCCGACCGGTCAGGATGTTGACCACCCCGCCGGGCAGGTCGGAGGTGGCCAGCACCTCGGCCAGGGTCACCGCAGCCAGGGGCTGCGCCGGCGAGGCCGCCACCACCACGGTGTTGCCGGTCACGATCGCCGGGGCGATCACGCTGACCAGGCCGAGCAGGGCCGGCGTCTCGGGGGCCACCACGGCCACCACGCCGGTCGGCTCCGGCGCCGACAGGTTGAAGTACGGCCCGGCCACCGGGTTGGCGCCGCCGTACACCTGGGGCAGCTTGTCGGACCAGCCGGCGTACCAGACCCAGCGGTCGGTCGCGGCGTCGACCTCGTCGCCGGGCACGCCGAGGGCGACGAACTGCTCCCGCCGGCTCTCCAGCATCTCCGCCACCCGGTAGAGGATCTGACCCCGGTTGTACGCGGTCGCCCCGGCCCAGCCCTTGACGGCGGCCCGGGCGGCGACGACGGCATCCCGCGCGTCCTTGCGGGAGGCCAGCGACACGTTGGAGTCCTGCACGATGTACGACCGTCCCGACTCGCTGCGCGGGAACTTCCCGCCGATGAAGAGCTTGTACGTCTTGCGTACCGCGACCCGCTCAGACATTGAGGTAGCCCTCCAGCCCGTGCCGGCCGCCCTCGCGACCGTAGCCCGACTCCTTGTAACCGCCGAACGGCGAGGTGGGGTCGAACTTGTTGAACGTGTTGGCCCAGACAACGCCGGCGCGGAGCCGGTCGGCCATCCAGAGGATCCGGGAACCCTTGTCGGTCCAGATCCCGGCCGACAACCCGTACGGCGTGTTGTTGGCCTTCTCGACGGCCTCGGCCGGGGTGCGGAAGGTCAGCAC